>VFKI01000115.1 GCA_009885665.1 Gammaproteobacteria bacterium | reverse complement strand
TAAATGCTCATTTACTTGCGTGTATACTGCGCTTTAAAACGCATTTTTGCCTCGATTTATACAAAAAATACAGATCCTTGGAATGTCGTTTTTATAGTAGACACTGAATAGTGACAACACAATTAAACAGGGAATTACGCAGCGCATGCGCAACAAAAAAAAACTCACCATTGCCGCAGTCATCGGCACGACATCACTCGCGCTCAGCGGGATAGCCATTCCTCATCCACACGCGACGTGCACAACCCTCACGTTGCAAGAACAAACCATTGCCCGCACCTTAGGCTGGACGCTGGACGCCAGCAAGCTATGTGGCGGATATTATATCGATGCCGCTTTTCCTAAAGGCGCACTACGCAACGACGATATCATCGAAACCACCGGCAATCAGTTGATGTTTTCTTTACGCGGCACATCCACCGTGCAAGGCAACATCACCATCTCTCGCACCGGCCAAGTCCTCAAAGCCAACCGCGCTGCACTGTATCGCGATAACAAAACCGGCAAGCTCACGCGTATCGACATGTTCGATAATGTGATTTTACGTCAACCCGACAATATGGTGCTCGCCAAAACCGGCCACTATGACCTCACCACCCGTTTTCAAGCATTACACGATGCATACTACCGCACCGTGATTTATTTTTATGGCGCCGAAAACCCTACCATCGACACGTCACCAACCGCATTAAAACAAGCGCGTCCGCTGGTCAGTCAAGGCGCATGGGGGCATGCGGATGATTTTCGCCAAACGGCGCCACGCGTCTATGTTTTTCAACAGGCAACTTACAGCACATGCCCGCCATTCAGTCGTACCTGGCAAATGCATGCCAGCAGCATTCGTCTCGATAAAAATACTGGGCGAGGTGTCGCCACGCACGCACGTATTTATGTCCACGGCATACCCGTTTTCTATATGCCTTGGATCAATTTTCCCATTGATTCGCGGCGTCAAACAGGTTTTCTTGAACCCAGCATAGGTAGCAGCAGTAAATCGGGTTTTTTGATACGCGCACCCTTTTATTGGAATATGGCGCCCAATTACGACATGCTCATTACGCCCGTGCCGATGACCGCGCGCGGCTTACAGCTCAATGATTTATTTCGTTATATGACACATAAAAGCCAAGGCAATGTTAACTTCACGCTTTTGCCATGGGATCGCGAATTCCATCGCTATCGAGACAGTGCGCTTGATGGCTTTTTGACCAAAGCCGGCACCGACAGTTATCAAAAAGCTGAAGTCGCGCGCGCACAACGCGCCAGTGACACACGCACCGCACTGCATTGGCAAGATAGGACGTACTACAACGAACACTGGTTCAGCACCATCGATTTCAATCGCGTCAGTGATGATTATTACACCCAGGATTTCAGTAACGCGCTCAATACGCCCATTGAAAATCAATTATTGCAACAAGCGACGTTAAATTATCAATCCACACATTGGAATTTTGTCGGTAACGTGCAAAATTATCAAACGCTCCACCCCGTCGCCGTTTCGCCAACCGCCAATCAATATTCACGTTTACCGCAATTAGTCTTGAACGGCCAGTGGCCCAACTCACCCGGCAATCTCGATTGGTTTGCGCACAGCGAATTAACGCACTTCACCATCACGCCGACGCCGGGCGATACAACAATAATGCCAACTGGCAACCGCTTACACCTACAACCCGGCGTAGCATGGCCCTATGCGAATTCATGGCTTTTCTTTACGCCGCGCGCGCAATTTTTTATGACGAAATATAATTTAACCCAGCCTGGTATGCTGCCTTCGGCCTCACCCTCAATTGCTGTCCCGATTCTTGATGTCCATACCGGGCTTTATTTTGACCGTGACTTCACCTTGGCCGCCACCTCCTGGCGCCAAACACTTGAACCTGAGCTTTATTACAATTACATCCCTTATCGTAATCAAAATCAGCTGCCGGTATTTGATACAACTTATAATACGTTTACGTATGATCAATTGTTTACGTTTAACCGCTTCAGTGGCCTCGACCGTATCAGTGATGCCAACCAAATCAGCTATGGCCTATCGAGCCGCTTGATCAATGAAACAGATGGCAGCGAAAAATTACGCGCCGGCATCGGCCAAATCCTTTATTTTATCAACCGCCGCGTGTTACTGCATCCAAGCGATGACACAGATCCTGAGCGCATGGCCGATAACCAATACAACCGATCCCCGCTAGCCGGTTCATTACGTTGGGATTTTTTACCGGCGTGGAATGTCACCGGTAACGCCGCCTGGAATGAACGCATCAACACGTTTGACAATCAGGGGGTAATACTCAGCTATCAACCGGCGACGAACAAAACGATTAATCTTGGCTACAACTACGTGCGCAACGGCGATGTGTGGCCGCACGACCCACCCACCGGCAGAGTCCGTAACTTGTCGCAAACTGATTTATCATTTGCCTGGCCGGTGACTGAACAATGGAGCACCGTCGGTCGCTGGACACAAAATTGGAACCGCCGTCATTTCCAGAATTTATTTTATGGGCTACAATATGACACGTGTTGTTGGGCGGTGAGCGGTATTGTTGCGCGCACCTTTAGCGGGATCTCGGCCAACAATACCGTACAATATGACACGTCTTTCACGCTGCAATTTGCGCTCAAGGGACTGGGTGTGTTCGGTGAAGGTAATACGGATACCTTCCTCAGCAGTAATATTGCTGGATACCACACGACCTTTGGACAAATCACATGAAACGCTTATTAATACTCATTTTACTCATCCCCCTCAGCTTGCCACTCAGCAGCCTGGCAAAAGAACAACCCTTAGACAGCATCGTCGCCACCGTCAACAATAGCATCATTACGCAAAGCGCACTGGATCGTCTTGCCAACAGTGCGCGCCTGGCACAACAAGGGCGTATGTCACACCAAGCTTTGTTGAATCAAGCGATAGACACCGAACTCCAATTGCAAGCGGCAAAAGATGCCGGGCTCAGCGCTTCCAGCCAAGATATCGATACAGCGATTGCCGACATTGCCCAGGGTAATGGCGTCAGTGCAAAAGTATTATTGCAAAAAGTTGTGGCCGCCGGCATGTCTGTCAGCACCTATCGCCAGCAATTGCATGACCAAATTCTCATGCAAAAAATTCAGCAAGTCGCTGTCATGCCCAAAGTGGTCATCAACCCCGCAACATTAAACGCCGCGCTGCAACGCGCCGCAACGCAAAAAACAGTTGCGCCGCGGGGTGCCTTGGAATATCAACTCCAAAGCATGCAAAAACCCGCAGCGCAGCTGACGCCGGCACAAGTACGCCAGCAAGTGTATATGCAGCAATATCAAAAAGTTTTACAGCAATGGTTAGCGCAATTGCGCGCCAGCGCCATTATCAACTTACATCCAAATCATTGAGCGTATCTACTACAAAAGATAGGGCAGGTGAACTGAGTACGCGACAAACTGCATAAGATGAGCGTCATGAGGGGAGCGCTGCGCATCGAACCGAAGGACATCCACCCCATCGCTAACATTTACCCTACTTTATGTAGGAGATACCATTGAGAGGCACATTGAAATTGAAACTGCCGCGCATATTACTGACACCGGGCGAACCCGCCGGCATTGGCATGGACATTGTTTTACAGGCAGCCCAGCAAAACTGGCCCGCCGAACTTATCGTCATCGGCTCACCTGAATATTTGCATGCGCGCGCCGCACAATTAGACTTACACGTGCCAGATGATTTAGCCATCATCCCCGTTGAATTAAGCGCACCGTGTGTCGCCGGTCAGCCGGATAAACGTAATGCAGAATATGTCATACGGTGTTTGGAAATCGCCACAGACATGTGTTTACAACATCAGGCGCATGCGCTCGTCACCGGTCCCGTGCACAAAGGTGTCATCAATGATGCTGGCATTGCCTTTAGCGGTCACACCGAATTTTTAGCCGCGCGCGCCGGCACCCCGCATCCAGTGATGTTGTTTGTGGTTGAACAAATGCGCGTTGCGCTCGTCACGATGCATGTTCCGCTGCGTAAAGTGGCTGACGTCATTACACCAGCGTGGCTGGAAAGTCATTTGCGTGTATTGCATACTGCATTACAGCAAAAATTTAACCTCGCTGCGCCGCGCATTGTTGTATGTGGTCTCAACCCACATGCTGGCGAAAATGGTTATTTAGGGCGCGAAGAAATTGACGTCATCACGCCCGTATTAAATACATTACGTAGTGAAGGATTCATCATCAGCGGACCTGTTGCTGCTGATACAGCATTTACGCCGCAACAGTTGGCACTGGCAGATTGCGTAGTCGCCATGTATCATGATCAAGCACTTCCCGTCGTTAAATATAGGGGATTTGGCCACGCCGTCAATATCACGCTCGGCTTACCTTTTATACGCACTTCTGTCGATCATGGTGTCGCATTTGATCTTGCTGGCACAGGAAAAGCTGATTCTGGCAGTTTAATCGCAGCCATCAAACTGGCAATTGACTTAATCTAGGACATACGCTCAATGAAAAAAAATATTGCTATTCTCACAGCGCTACTCATGCCCTTGGTCGCTGCCACCTCTTTTGCCAGCAGCACAAAATCACATCACCACAGCCATCATCACGCGCACACCGCCGCCGCCATAACACCCGCCGCACCTTCGGCCGATTTACTCGACGTTTTCAACGCATCCTTGTCTAGTGATCCGACGTATCAACAAGTTGTCTTCCAACGTTTATCCACGCGTGAAGGTGTGCCTATTTCGCTCGCGGCCTTATTGCCACACCTTTCTATCAGCGACTCGCCCGGCTTGACACGCGCCCTCAACCGCGGCGTCGGTTCTTCAGCGCAAGGCACAACGCTCGAACGCGGCAATGATCTCACCTTAAGCCTGAAGCAAACCGTATTTGATTTTGGGCAACTCACCACACTGGCCAGCGACAAATATTTGTCGCATGCTGCCAACGCGCAACTCAATGCCGCCACGCAATTGCTGATTGTCCGCGTTGCTTCAGCGTATTTCACTATTCTGCAAGATCAAGATAACCTGGCTGCAACACTCGCCTCACGTGACGCGAATGCGAAAGCGCTTGATCAAGCGACGCAGCAATATAAAGTCGGCTTAAAAACAATCACCGATGTCTATATTGCACGCGCTGCTTATCAATCCGCTCATGCCACGTATATTCAAGCGCAAGCGCAACTCGCGAATGATCATGAAGCGTTACGTAGCATCACCGGCCAACCTTATCCCCATTTAGTTGACTTACACGAAACCTTCCCACAACTTCGGCCGCAGCCTGCCAATGTAGACGCGTGGGTGACCCGCGCCGGCAAACAAAATTGGACGATCAAAGCCGATCAATATCTTGCTGCAGCTGATCGTGCTTTAATTCATAAAGCATTTGCCGGGCATTTACCGACTGTGACGCTGGAGGGTTCTTGGGAAGACAGTTTCAGCCGGACGCATAACCGTTCTGCTACCTATAATGCTGGCGGAAATGGCGCGGGTCGCACAGAAACCACTTCGGGTAGTTTACTCGTCACGCTGCCATTGTTTGAGGGCGGGAGCGTCGTGGCACAAACGCGTCAAGCGCAATACACTTATCAGCAAGCCTTGCAAAAATTACAGTTTGATTTACGTAATCAATCACAATTAACGCGACAATATTATCTCAATGTTGTGTCAGACATTAGCTTGATTCGCGCTAACCGTGAAGCGGTTCGCTCTAACATCAGCTCATTGGATGGATTGGAAGCGGGCTATCGTGTCGGCACCACCACCATCGTGGATGTGTTAAACCAGCAACAAAAATTGTTAACGGCACGTGAAAGCTACGCCGCCGCACGTTACGACTATGTCAAAAGCTTGCTCCTTTTAAAGCAAGCCGCCGGCACACTCTCTGTGCAAGACTTAGTGGCAATTAATCGGTGGTTAGGTTAAGTATCTGACGGGCTGCTACGCTGAATAGTAACAACCCCTATTTAAACGCCTGAATCCCCGTCTGCGCCATGCCTAAAATCAGCGCATGAATATCCGCTGTTCCTTCATAGGTTTTAACTGTTTCAAGATTCATGACATGTCGAATGACATGAAAATCTTCCATGATGCCATTGGCACCATGCATATCACGCGCTTCACGGGCAATATCCAGCGCCACCAACGTTGAGTTACGCTTAATCAGCGAAATCATTTGTGTCGTGGCGCGATTTGCCTCTTTTAAATGCCCGACCCGCAAACACCCTTGTAATCCTAATGAAATTTGGGTTTGCATATTAGCAAGTTTTAATTGAATGAGTTGATTGGCCGCCAACGGTCGACCAAATTGCTTACGTGCCAAGGTATATTCGCGCGCGGCATGCCAGCAAAATTCTGCCGCACCCAGTGCACCCCACGCAATGCCATAACGTGCATTATCAAGACAACCTAACGGACTTGCCAATCCATCGGCATTGGGCAAGCGCTGCGCTGCTGACACATAGACTTCATCCATCACAATTTCGCCTGTCACCGATGCGCGCAAACTCATCTTGCCATGCATAACAGGCGTTGATAACCCTTGCATGCCTTTTTCTAATATAAAACCATTAATACGACCTGCATCATTTTTGGCCCACACAATAAACACATCGGCGATCGGCGAATTGGTGATCCACATTTTACTACCCGTCAATATATAACCCGCTTTTACTTGACGCGCACGTGCATTCATATGCCCTGGATCTGAACCATGATCCGGTTCAGTCAAACCAAAACAGCCGACCCATTCGCCACGCGCCATTTTGGGTAAATATTTTTCGCGCTGCGCGTCAGAACCATACGCATGAATCGCGTGCATTGCCAAACTAGATTGCACACTCAGCACAGAACGATACGCTGAATCGACGCGCTCCAATTCGCGCGCGACCAAACCATAGGCAACATAACTAATGCCGGCGCAGCCATACCCCTGAATGGTTGCACCTAAAAAACCTTGTTCACCCATTTCAAGCAAAAGCGTACGATCCATTGTTTCATGATGAAAAGCAGACTGAATGCGCGGCATGAGCTTGCTATCGGCATACGCGCGTGCCGTATCGCGTATCATGCGCTCTTCGTCGGTGAGTTGTTCGTCGAGCAATAATGCGTCATGCCAAATAAAGTTTTCCATGTCTTTCCTTCTTGAAACGTTTTATTCAAAAAAACGGAGCACGCGATTTTCCAGTTGTTGAATGCCAGTATCAAAAATTTACGCGCACTTGGCAAGAGAATCCGGTAAAATACGCATATTCAGTCAATCACTCCCAGGACATGCCATGACCGATATCCATGCGCTGTTACAAGATTTTGCGCTTGGCAAAATCATTCCCGCCATCTTCCTCGTCGCAGCTGGCTATTTTATCAGCCGATTAATCAACAGCAGCCTCGAAAAAGCATTACAAAATCGCATGCGCCGCCACCAATCGATTTTATTGCGCCGTGCAGCGTCTTCCCTCATTTTCCTGCTCTTCTTTTTTTCTGCCATCCAGCAAATGGGCTTCAATATCAGCGCGCTATTGGGTACCGCCGGCTTATTAACCGTCGCGCTCGGTTTTGCCGCTAAGACATCCGCATCCAACTTGGTCAGCGGTTTGTTTATTATGGGGGAAAAACCCTTTGAAATTGGTGATAACGTCAATATCAATGGCTCAATAGGCGAAATCACTGATATCGGCTATATGTCAGTGCGTATACGCACCTCTGACAACACCATGGTTCGCATTCCAAATGAAACACTGATATCCTCTGCCATCTTAAATCTGTCACACTATCCTACCCGTCGTGTCACCATTCTAGTAGGCGTTGGCTACCAAGAAAATATCGAGCAAGTGATGACGCTATTAACCGAAATTGCTAAACGCGAACCACAATGCCTCAGCGATCCAGCACCCTATGCTCACTTTGAGAGCTTTGGCGATTCCGCCATTAATTTAAAACTACATGCTTGGACCGTCACACCCAATGCGCTTGAATTCAAAAGCTGTCTACACGCTTCGATTAAGCGCGTATTTGATGAACATGGCGTCGATATGCCTTATCCTTGCCGTACACTCTATACCGGCAAGACTGAAAAAAACATAAAACCACTTTCCAACACGATGGCACAAACATGATAAAGAAACAGCGCGAACTCGAAATAATCGGTTGGCGCGAATGGGTGGCCTTACCTGAACTTGGCATTTCCCATATCAAAGCCAAGGCAGATACTGGCGCGCGCACATCCGCTTTACATGCATTTTCATTGCGTCCTTTTGTGGAAAATGGTCAAGACAGAATCAGCTTTGATATCCACCCACTGCAACGTAATACGAATATAGTGCTAACATGCACCGCAGACATCATCGATAAACGTCCGGTAACCGATTCAGGCGGCCATATTGAAGAGCGTTATGTCATTCGCACGCCGCTGACATTGAACAATGCAACATGGCAAATAGAGATCACGCTGACCGAAAGAGATACAATGTTATTTCGCATGCTGCTCGGACGCAGCGCAATCCGTAAACGATTTAGCGTTAATCCGGCAAAATCGTTTATGATGGGTAAATAGATATCTACTACAAACACAATAGGGTCGTAGTAGATATGAGAATAGACTCTCTCATTTAACATCAGGTATCTTGAATATGAATATCGCCATTCTTTCACGTCGAGCCGATTTGTATTCCACACGTCGCCTGGTTGAAGCTGCCACGGCGCGCGGCCATAAAGCCGATGTGATCGACACCTTGCGTTGCTATATGAATATTACCTCCAATCGTCCTTCCATCCATTATCGCGGCAAAGAATTGCCTGCTTATGATGGTGTCATTCCGCGTATTGGCGCTTCAGTCACGTTTTATGGTGCCGCTGTCGTACGCCAACTGGAAATGATGCATGTATTTTGCGTGAATGGTTCAACCGCCATCACCCGCGCACGCGATAAATTGCGTAGCTTACAATTGTTATCACGTAAAGGCATAGGCTTACCCATCACCGGCTTTGCGCATTCGCTGGATGAAATCAAAAACTTGATTGAAATGGTCGGCGGCCCGCCATTGGTCATTAAATTTTTGGAAGGCACGCAAGGCATAGGCGTCATTTTAGTCGAAACCGCCAAAGCGGCGCGCAGTATGATTGAAGCCTTTCTGGGATTAAAAGTGAACATCCTCGTACAAGAATACATCCGTGAAGCGGGCGGCGCCGATATTCGCTGCTTTGTCGTCGGCAAGGAAGTTGTTGCTACCATGCGGCGTCAAGCAAAATCACCGGAAGAATTTCGCTCTAATTTACATCGCGGTGGCAGTGCCAGCACTGAAGAAATTACGCCCGAAGAACGCACCATGGCAATACGCGCGGCGCGTATCATCGGTTTACACGTCGCCGGCGTCGATATTGTACGATCTAATCGCGGCCCGCTGGTGATCGAAGTGAATGCATCGCCTGGCTTGGAAGGCATAGAAAAAGCCACCGGCATCGACGTTGCCGGCAAGATTATTGGCTTTGTTGAAAAAAGCCTTGCACCGGCACGCAAGCATACGCGCGCGCAAGGGTGACCGCTCGACCTGGCCGCGGGTAGACGTCAGGCGGATGAGCTATTTGCCCGAATAGCCATCTGAATAGTTACACCGCAATAATACGCGGGTCAGTTGATCAATTTCGGCAGGCGTATTATAAAGTCCAAATGACGCGCGTGCGACGCGCTGTTGATTGAAAAAAGCCAACGCAGGTTGTGCGCAATGGTGACCTATACGCAATGCGATGCCCGCTTGGTCGAGATGACGCGCTAGGTCCTCCAGTGTGACGCCCTCGATGATAAAAGGCAGTGCACCAATACGGTGTCGCGGTGCCGCAATGAGACGGAGCTTGGGCACTTGCTCAAGTTGTGCCACGGCGTACGCCATGAGCTGCTGCTCTGCATGCTGAATAGTGGCCATTCCGATGGATTGCAAATAATCAATGGCTGCGCCTAAGCCGATGACGTCAGCAATACTGGCTGTGCCGGCTTCAAAGCGTTGCGGTGATTGAGCATAACGGCTTTCAGTGAATGTCACGTGTTGAATCATGCCGCCGCCCACTTGCCAAGGCGGTAGCGATTCAAGCAAGTGTTGCTTGCCATATACCACACCGACACCGGTGGGCCCATACATTTTATGGCCGGAAAATACAAAGAAATCGCAATCCAATGCCGTGACGTTGATCGGTAAATGGGGGATGGATTGTGCGCCATCCAGGACAACGTAGGCACCTTGGTGATGCGCTAAGGCAATCATTTCTTGTACGGGCAATAACGTGCCGATTACATTAGATACGTGTGAGATCGCGACTAACTTGGTTTTTTTACTCAGTAACGCTTGGTAATCCTCCAACAGAATATCCCCCTGTTGATCAATCGGGATTACCCGTAAAATGGCGTTTTTTTGCTGACACAATTTCTGCCATGGCAATATATTGGAATGATGCTCGAGCTGGCTCACTAATACTTCATCGCCCGCATGTATCTGACACTCGCCGAAAGTGTTGGCAATAAAATTAATGCCTTCCGTTGTACCACGGACAAAGACGATGTTTGCGGCTGAGGGCGCCTGAATAAATGTGGCGACACGATCACGCACAGCATCAAACATCGCGCTGGCTTGTTGAGATAAGTGGTGATTGCCGCGATGAATATTGGCATTATGGTGTGTATAAAAATTACTTATTGCATCGATCACCGCTTGCGGCTTTTGTGAAGTGGCCGCATTATCAAACCAGATCAACGGCTTGCCATGCACATGACGTTGCAAAATGGGAAAATCACGACGATAGCCCGCCAGCGGCGCAGCCGGTGCATGCAGATGGGTTGGCGCACTGATGGGATAAGCAAACGTTAACTGACTCAACAAGCGGTGGATGGCAGCATCTGTTTCAGCCCAACCCGTCGCTGCTTCAGGAAAGGGGGTGGTTACACTATTTTGGCTGGCATGATGGGCGTCGCGTGCAGCGTCAGTGATAGGGGGTATAGATGAAACGGCTGCGCCAGAGGCTAGTTCGCGCATGAGTGTCTGCGCCATAGATTGAACAAATGTTGCCTCATCTATTCGCTCATGCATCGTCAGGATACTCGCCAATGACCACATTTTTTAATAAGGAAAGCGCGTCGGGTACTAAAACCGCCGCTGAAAAATATTTGGTGAGCTGATAGCTTGCCACTGAGTGGTCGTTAATTCCCATAAACTTTACCGTCAAGCTAGGGATATTGTGACTCCCGATGTTTGCTTTGTGTAAAGCAACAACACCTTGATTTTCCACGCCGCAGCGCAGTAACAAAATATCACTGCAAGGCACTTCGCCATCGTAATTAATCATGAGCTTGTCAGTCGGAATGAGCGGGATGCCGCGCCAAGTTAGAAAGGGATGGCCAAATCGCTCTAGGGTGGGAGGCGGCACACCGCGCAGGGTGCATTGACGGCCGAAAGCGGCGATGGCTTTGGGGTGCGCTAGAAAAAAAGTAGGGCGTTTCCAGGTAAGCGCTAATAAATCATCCAGATCATCCGGCGTGGGTGCGCCGTGGCGAGTGTGGATCACCTGGGATGGATCAACACAATGCAGTAAACCAAAGTCCTTATTGTTCAGAATTTCCCACTCTTCACGTTCCCTGATATTTTCAATGGTAATGCGGAGTTGTTGCTCCAATTGATTGTAAGGCACATTGTATATTTCATCGATACGCGTGTTAATGCCTATAATCGTTTGAATAACGCTTAATTCGATTTCATGCGGATTTTGTTGATAATCGACGAAACCGCGTGGCAACGTGGGCTCTCCCGTGTGGCCAGATATCAGCGGCGCTTGCGTTTCACCATACTGATTGATCAGCAACAATTCCTTTTTGCGGTCACGGCAAGCTTGAATTAATTGCTCACGAATGATCGGATCTTTTAATATTTTATCGAAAGCAGATTCTTTTAAATAAATTAAGCTGCCGTCGCTGCAGGCAGTGACTGTTGCTTGGCGTGATGTTTTTTCTAGCGCGGCTATTTCACCAAAATAATCGCCTTCAGAAAGGGTTTTTAACGTAACGCGGCGTTTTTGCTTAGTGAGAATGCTGACATCAAATTCGCCTTCTAAAATAATATAAAACTCACTGTTCTGACTGCCTTCTACTACGATTTTTTCGCCGGCGGTGACTTTCTTCACATGCAAATTTTTTTCGAGTACCGCTAACAAATCCTCTGGAATATTTTTAAATAATTGAATAGAACGCAAGGAAATAAAGGGGGAGTTTTTGGATACCGGTATTTTTTTTATGTCAGGAAAATATTTCACTCGATTGATGCGATACGTGCCGCTGGGCACATCTATCCATGGTAATAAATGTAATAACCAGCGCGGACTTAATGAAGGAATGAGCGGTGCTGTATTGGTGCTGACCGATAACTTTTTAGCGGCTTCTATTGAAATGCTTTGCTTTGCTTGGAAAACAGGGAAAGAGGATTGGTCACTGACAGACATCGTATTACTCCGATAACGGACGATTGAGGGTGAACTCTTCGAAAGCTTTTAAGGCAAGCGCCGCATACATCACCGAGGGGCCACCCCCCATATAAATTGCCATTGCTAAAGTTTCATCAAATTCAGCCACCGTGACACCCAGCTTAATCAGTGCTTGGGTATGGAAGCCAATGCAGCCATCGCAGCGGGCTGCTACGCCTAAGGCCAGTGCAATTAATTCTTTGGTTTTTTTGTCTAACGCACCGGTTTTGGTCGCCGCTGCCGCTAAATTGCCGAAGCCTAGCATGACGTCAGGTAAGTGTTGACGCAGCTTGGCAAGATGCTTAGAAAGGTCTTGCGTGATGTCTTGGTATGATGCTGTTGTCATCTGCTGTCCCTCGCGATAACGTGTACGTATGTTCATCATAGGATTTGTTCTTTAGCGGTGTCAATTATTTTATCCCCATTGCACTTGAAAATGCGACGCATATGAAGGCGCATTCATTGCGCGATGGGGATTAGACTCGCCTCCATCCTTAGAGGCGGCTCGCCCCTCGGGCGCACTTTGTGCGTCAAGCGCGGGCTTTGCCCGCGTAGGCGTAGGTGTATGCGTCGTTACACAAAAATCATCCAACTGCCGATGACTTTTTGAGTAACTGTTCAGGTACCTTAGGCGAACGGCCATCTTTGGCCAATCTTTTGTGAAAAATTGCTTCAAAATGCTCACATACTTCTGTGTATGCTCCGCTTTTTCAGCAATTTTTCACAAAACCTTGGCTCAAATCTGGCCGTTTTCTGCAAAATGCAGCCCCAGCTGAATAGTTAC
>VFKI01000016.1 GCA_009885665.1 Gammaproteobacteria bacterium | reverse complement strand
TTTTCGATAACTCTTCGTTAAAAATGTGTTTTAAATGCTCATTTACTTGCGTGTAAACTGCGCTTTAAAACCCATTTTTACCTCGATTTATACAAAAAATACTTCGGTGCGGAATGCCGGCAATGAATGAATTTTCCACGAATAAATTTCCGACGAGGTTACCCATGCTAAAAGAACTTGCCTATCGTGTTCAACAAATCAAGCCTTCAGCAACGGCGGATATGTCTTCGCGTGCTGATAAGCTGGCAGCCAGCGGACGCGACATCATCAACCTTGCCATGGGTGAGCCGGATTTTAACACACCTAGCCACATTCAGCAGGCAGCCATTGCCGCCATGCAGGCAGGTCAGACGCGTTACACCGCTACCGATGGCACGCTCGCTCTCAAAGATGCCATTATTCAAAAATTTGCGCGTGATAATCAGCTGACTTTTGAACGCAGTGAAATCATCGTTTCTTGTGGCGCCAAGCATAGCTTGTATAACTTATTTGCTGCGATATTAAACCCAGGCGATGAAGTCATCATTGCTGCACCCTATTGGGTCTCTTATCCTGATATGGCTAAGTTGATGGGTGCCAATCCGGTGATCATCCATGCCGACCATAAACAACAGTTTAAAATGACGCCCGTACAATTGCGCAGCGCCATTACGCCGGCAACACGGCTACTGGTGTTAAATAGCCCGTCTAACCCAACTGGCGTAGCCTATACTGCCGCAGAGTGGCAAGCATTAGGCGCAGTATTGATGGAGCATCCAGATATCATCGTGGTAACAGATGATATTTATGAGCATAATTTATGGCGCACCGAGCCCTTCAGCAACATCCTCATGGTTTGTCCCGCTTTGCGCGACCGTTGTGTCGTTGTCAATGGCGTATCGAAAACCTATGCTATGACCGGCTGGCGCATTGGCTATACCGCAGGACCCCACACTATTATTGGCGCGATGAAAAAAATCCAGTCGCAAAGCACGTCCTGTCCTTGTAGTATTTCGCAGGCCGCGGCAACAGCCGCTTTAAATGGCGATCAAGCCTGTGTCGCGGAAATGACGGCGGCTTATCAGGTGCGTCATGATTATTTGGTGGGCGAATTACAAAAATTGCCTGGCGTCAGCGTGCAGCCGGGTGATGGCACCTTTTATGTTTTCCCCCATATTGAGCCTTGGCTCAAGCTGCGAGCAGATATTAACGATGATGTTGCATTGAGTGAATACGTGTTGAATGAGGTAGGGGTAGCCGTCATCCCAGGCTCTGCCTTTGGTGCGCCCGGCTACATCCGCATCTCTTATGCAGCCAATATGGATAAAATTGTTACTGCAGTCGAGCGTTTGCAGTTGGCCATCGTAAAATTATCGCAATAAATGCGTCAGAGATATTGACGTGAGGCTGTAGCAATATTAGTATGCACATCTACGCTATTTCAATGAAAATTCCCTGGTAGCTCAGTCGGTAGAGCAATTGACTGTTAATCAATGGGTCACTGGTTCGAGTCCAGTCCAGGGAGCCAATAATATTTACGGCTACAGAGCCAACTTTATAACAGCTCAGCCCACCCCCTCCTTCTTATCCCTGCCGCATCGAAGCTCTGCTAACGAAAAGATCTCAAATCAGCTGGTTCGTTTTTTTGTTTTTCTTGCGCCGACATAGGGTTTATGGCGTCAGTCGGTTTTTTAAATAAGCCACACAACGTCACTGACATAAGCGATAAATCAGTATTCGGTAATTGCTCAGTCATATTTTCCGCTAACTCATAAAAAGGTCCTGCGAGACCATAGGTGATTGTTTGACTGAACAAGCTGACGGCTATCATGCGCTTCATTAAGGGAGGCCAACCACCCGCATGCGTTAATAATGCTGTCAATGCACTGCGCTCCATGGGCACATGATGATGAATTTGATAGCTGGCAATACCATGCAATAAACTGCCGGCGCTGCCAAAACACGCAGCCGTCGTTATCGCCGCAACAAAGCGTGCGCTAGGTTCTGACAAGAGTGGCAAAAGTGTGTCTGTCATGGCTTTATTAAAAAAGAAACCCGATAAACCAATTGCCTTGCTTGCCGCATACGCACGAAATCCCACCGAGTATATGTGTTGAGGCGCTTGTGAATGGAACATATTTTTACGATTTTTATATAAAGTAGCGTGTTCGCGATAATTTAATTTAAAATGCTTAAAAATAGTTGCCATGGACTTATTTATTTTACAGGCTGACTTTAGCATTTTTTTGGACTTATTTGTTTGACAGGGTGACTTTAGCATTTCTTTTTGCTCCGCAAAAGTGAGCAAAGCATCTGCCGTACCGGTAATCGCAGAGATTGCAATTGGCGCAATCCATGCGAGCGATTTTGCGTACATCTTGTCGATGACAATATTCTCCTCTACTGCGCTGAGTGTATGATTTTGACTGGTAAAAAGGACGCCTTTTTTAAGTGAAACCTGATACATCAGCCGTAAAGCATGCAGATTGCAGCCTTTAATACACATTTGCATAGTAGCCGCCCATGAATTTGGAATGCGTGCACCTGAATTGCAAAAATTATTAAATGTCACTAACGGCGCATTGGCAAGTGTCAGCCCCGTCGAAGCTAACGCAATCGTGCTCGCCTGTTTGATGAAAAATGTCGCGGGGTTATATTGATTGACATGCTTTATGTCAGGTTCTTCAAGTGCAATAACATTATTTTTAGGCATGGGAAAAGTCCTCGTTGTGAATAAAGGGATAATGGTTGCGTATCTTCCGACAACCCGCAGCTTCGTTTTTTTTTGCCGACATTCCAAGGATCCGTCTTTTTTGATAACTCTTCGTTAAAAATGGGTTTTAAATGCTCATTTACTTGCGTGTAAACTGCGCTTTAAAACCCATTTTTGCCTCGAT
>VFKI01000003.1 GCA_009885665.1 Gammaproteobacteria bacterium | reverse complement strand
TCAGTGCAAAATACCATCTTTCAGTAACCCCCTCCCCTAGAAAAAAGGGGACATTTCTAAATTGCCTGGAGGGGGACATTTCTATTTTGCTCCGACAGATCACCTTGCTTCACGCTCGGCACAGCGTGACCAAACCGACACGCATGTCGGAATAGTCGCGACCAAACCGACATGGGTGTCGGTTTGGTCTTGAATCAGATTCCGTGCGAACACAACGACAAGCAGCACCTTATACCTTGCAATTGGCAAGTTAATATTGACATTTTCTGGCGATAAGATTATTTTATACTTGCATAATCCAGGGAGGACGCATGTTCGTCACAAAAAGAAAATCAGCACACACCACACTTTCATCTACGTTGATCAAAAAAGTAAAACGCCTCCCCGAACTTTATCAACCGCTATATGGCCACCCCAATTATACGACAAGCACATCCAGGCATTGCACTGATCGACTGTCATATATTATTACGGCCTATCACAGCCTTGCGCAGCAAATGCAGCGGCCGATACGCGTGCTTGATCTTGGCTGTGCGCAAGGCTTTTTCAGCCTTGAACTGGCAGCCCTGGGTGCCAATGTGACGGGGATTGATTTTTTACCCGAAAATATTGAAGTATGTAAGGCTCTTGCCAAAGAACATCCTGAATTTAATATTTTCTTTCAAACTGCACAGGTGGAAGAAATTATCCACGCTCTGCCAACAGACGAATTTGACTTAGTACTGGGTTTGAGCGTATTTCACCATATCATACATGCGCATGGCATTATCTCGACACAACAATTATTGCAGCAACTTGCCAAAAAAGTACGGGCGGGTATTTTTGAAATGGCACTGGCGAGCGAACCAACCCATTGGCATGACAGCCAGCCCAACGATCCATGCATTCTGCTAAAAGATTTTGCCTTTGTACATACATTGGCTCACCATGTCACACATTTATCGAACATACAACGGCCACTTTATTTTGCTAGCAATCATTACTGGCTATTAGGCAAGCAATGCGGCAAGTTTACGAGTTGGAAAGACACGCCTTATACCCCCGCCAACTTTGCACATGGCGGAACACGCCGTTACTACAGCAGTCCACAGCATTTCATTAAATTTTACCAACTGAAAAATGATTACCCCAACAATTTAAAGGAATTCGAACGTGAAATTGCTTTTTTAAGCGCGCCACCGCAAGGACTGCCCACGCCTACTTTATTGTTATCAGGCAAAAATACAACGGAAGCTTGGCTCGTGCGCGAAAAGATTGTCGGTGATATTTTATTAGATATGATTTATAACAACGCGCCATATGATGCTCGTCGTATAGTAGAAGATATTTTGCAACAATGCTGCCTGCTTGAACAACATGGTTTATATCATAATGATATTCGCAGCTGGAACGTAATTATTACGCCTACAGGCAATGCCGTATTAATTGACCATGGCAGCATCACCAATCAATCACGTGACTGTACATTTAAACAAGACAACCTGCATAGTTTTTTATTATTTTGTCGCGAAACAATCAATCGCGAAATCGACAGCTCGCTAACGCATTTATCAGAAAAAGACATGCAAGCTGAAGATTTTCCAGCAGAATGGCGGCCGTGGGTCAGCGATTGCCTCGCTATGGCTACAGCAGACAAATCCTTTGCGAATATAGCACAAGAATTACAGAAAATAGCGCCCTCAACTTATGTTCGCCTATCTGGCACCCAACATAGCACACCTAAGCCGCAAGTTGAAAAAAACACACACACCCAGCAATTGATCACAGAAATCGGTGAATTACAACAACGCAATTACGCGCTCAAGCAACAAATATATGCAATCGAGCACAGCCTGTCATGGCGATTAACCAAACCATTACGTAATTTTATGCATATTTTAAGGTCTTTTTTCAAGAAACAATGAACTTCCACTTTTGAGTGGCGATCCTAAATATTAACAAACCGCACATAAATTTCTTTTATATCTTGCGCCATTTTTTGCCAGCTAAATTTTTTAGCTTGGTGCAAGCCTTTGATAACCAAGCTTTGCTTTAATGCATTATCTTCATATAAACGAAGCACCGCTGCCAGCACATCTGCCACGGAATATGGATCCACTAATAAAGCCGCGTCACCCGCAACCTCAGCTAATGAACCCTCATTTGATGTAATGACTGGCACAGCAGACGCAAAGCCTTCCAAAACGGGTAAACCAAAACCTTCGCTTAATGAAGGATACAGCACCATATTGGCCGATTGGTACAAGCAACGTAGCTCATCAAAAGTGACATATTGCAACCACTTGATGCGTCCTATTGCAATTAATCGTTGCATACGCTCAAAAACATCAGCTTCCAACCAGCCACGTTTACCCACAAAAATAAAGACTAAATCCTCTGACACATTCACGGGTAAAGCTTCACACACATCCAGAATACGCGCAATATTTTTACGTGCCTGCAAAGTGCCGACCGTCAATACGTATTTTTTTTTGATGCCGTACTTCTGTAACACTTGCTGCCTTTCTTCTATTGCATATGGCGCATACCACACTTTGTCCAAGCCACAATAGACAACTGAAATTTTTGCCTCAGGTATACCAAAGTATTCAATAATATCCTGCTTAACTGCCTCGGAAATGGTAATCACATGCTGGGCATAACGCGCCATGCGCCGTAATAGATAATTTTTGAAATAGCGGCTTTGTTGACTCGCCCAATCAGCATGTTTAAATTTAATTGCATCATACAAAGTCGCAATGACCGGCACATGACGCAAATGCGGTATCATATAATCTGTGCTATGAAAAATATTAATCTGATTTTCTAGTCGGCGATAGCAATTAAAAGGTAAAAACTGACTAATCGCTGGGTGCATTCCTACTAACATATCTTGCGGCTGAATTGCCGGCTTGCACCCTAACCCGCCAAAATAAACCGAAACGGGCTGCACATCTAGCGCCGGCAATGCTGCCATCAACTGTGATGTATATACGCCTATTCCATCGATTTGTTTCGCCACACCCGCCAAATCAACCAGTGAAGCAACACTTATTCCAACTTTCACGTAATACCCAGCTATTTATTTGATGATAGTGCCTGACGATACTTTTCTGCTTCCCAATCAATTAACTCAGCAATTTGTTCAGCTTTCAATGAAGCGACCGACGTCGTTAACAGGCGCAGTATAACATCTACATAACAACACAACATCGCCAACTGTGTTGCTGTAATGTTATCGCTGAGTAACACCCCACAACTTTCAATCAACACAAGTGGTGGCTTAACAGCCATTCTCTGCAAACACCCCGCATATACTTCAGCAAGCGTTATCACCGTCGCATGTCCGCCTAAAAAGACCGCATGATCCGGATACAGCACCCAATGCTGGCGCGTCATTTCAAGACACATAGGATCCAACGCCAAGATATGTAACACCGCATTCTTAGGCAAGTAATAACCAAGGATAATACCTGACGCCATAACACGCCGCAAGGCCGTCAAGTCCATATCTGGCACATGACGTGGTGCGATATAAGTCCTTCTGAGCACGTCCTGGAGCCGAGCATCAACTTCCGCAACAGAGTCGCCACCAATCACCAGGCCGTGATTCCCCAGCACCAGCACATCCGGTAACACACTATTTTGACAGCTCCCCTGCACCGCCAAAGCCAATGGCAAGCCGGGCTTAACATAATCAATCCATCGCCAAGGTAACCCTGCGAATAACGCCGCAAACTGATCCTTCGCGTTCAATTGCACACTCAGCGCAATGACATCCACTGCGTGAAGATGCACGACCACTCTATGCGGCATAAACGCATGCAGTGCAGTTTCAATAGAAGGCCTGAGTTCCGTATACTGAAAACACGCCGGAGCATAATCTATACTGCCTGCAGCAATTAAACTACATACTTGGGCTAAATCAAGCGCAACAAATATATTTGTATTCAGCGCATCGGCCAACTGAGTGCCGGAAGCTTTGATCCACAAAATCTTTTCTGTTTTCCATGAAATATTACCACCCGCACCCTGCACCAATAATCTGTTTGCACCTATTTTAGCTGCATAATATGTTACTTCATTTCGTAAATTCATCATTCACCTAATAACCAACATTTAGCACCTTCGCTGGATTAGCACACCCCTACGTTCCTCGCAATGACCACCTAAATAATTACACTTTTTTGCTTGACATAGAAGATAGACTTATTTTATTTAACAATTTTCGCAGTTCTGTAAATTGGCTCATAATAGCATCAGGCTCTCCCTCTCCTTTTCCGACAGCAACACCTGCGTGTACCTTCTGTATGGTAATCGCACCAACAGCTTGACGCGCACCAGCAATATCATTTACTTCATTATCCCCTATCATCCAAATACAATGTAGATCGCTCCGTAGATTCATTTTATCCAGTGCAATTTGAAAGGGCGCTCGATGTGGCTTATCAAATCCAGCCTCTTCACTGGTAACGATGTGATCAAAATAATGATCGAGTCCAAAATAAACGATTTTACGGAACTGAATTTGTGCAGTTAAATCCGTCACAATTGCCGTTGGGATGCCCAGCAAGCGCAAATCATCTAATAACTCTTTCACCTCTGCAAACAATTCTGCTCGACTAAGAAATGTACGCCAATAAGTCTGCTCAAAATCCAACGCCAGTAACACCTGGGATCCAAGACCAATAATTTCCAACATACGCTGCATATATAATAATCGGCTATGCGAACTGGCACTTCCCGATAATCTTTCCTTAATTTCAGAACGTGCCTGCGAAAAAGACGCATCAAACAGAGCCGCACTAATCGAAAACGTGCGCGTCACTTTTTCACGAACCGCCTGCATGGCTGCCGCATGCGCTGGATCATACGAATACAAAGTATTATCCGTATCAAACAAAATACCGTCAGGAAGCCGATCAAACCGTTGTGGATTAATAAATTTCATCATATAAGTCGCTTATTAAGAGCCTGATTAATGTGAGACAGTGTGACAAGCTGCATTAATCCTTGCACACCATCTTGCCAATAGGGCGTCACTGCCAAAAATTCTTGCATCTCAGGAAAAAGTATTCGTGCAGCAAGCGCAATATCATCACCTGTTGTTTCACCTTCAATAACAAGGGCGACCTCACTATTGTCTTCTGCCATTGTCATATCAACATGTAAACCACAGACGCCAACCAATACACGCACCAATAATTCTTCGTACAAACCATGTCGCGAACGCACAGATAATTTAAAGCGTAATGGTGAGCGCACCTTATCAGCAGTAAGCATGCCCGCGTGAATCGGTTGCAGAGACATAATTAAATCAGCATGCATCGCCTGTGGATGAACAAATTTTTGAGCATCTATAAATCGCGACCGCAACGATGCCAATACTTTTTCTTCGCTATGCCCACGTTGGCTCACATCGCGCTGCACCTTAAAATAGCGCCGTAGATCTTCATCAATATCCAAGTAAATACTTAGATCATAACAATTCCGCAGCATCGGCAGATACAAAGCATGTAAACCGCTCGCAACAATAAAATCATTGCTGACGATACAACGTGGCCGCGTCATTTTGCCCGTGACATGATCATAATGGCGCGCACGGATTGTTTTTCCATTCGCCAATGCCAGCAGGTCTCGTGTAAAACGTTCAAGATCGTTTGCTCGTGGATTGAGATGCGTCATAACTTGCCACATCGGTTTATGCCTGTCCCAGAAGTGATAATCATCACCCGATAATTGCACAGTGGATTGACAGCCAAACAGTCCCTCTAATGCACAAGATAATGTATCCTTGCCCGCACCAGAATCGCCCGCAATGCCTATAATAAAAGACTTACGGCTTAAACGAAAATAATCACTAGTACGTATGGTTTCACGCCAGATGCGTATCAACAATATAATGCCAAGCGTAAACAGCAAGGTATGACACACGATGACGCCGCGTTCACCTAGCACATCCAATAATCTGGCAGCAAACAAGCTGACCCCATTACTCCCTAACAACAAAGGATAAGGCGCAACAAAAAAGTTAGAAAATACATATAAAACAGTAAAAACACCAACCAATCCTATTGCCAACCTGCCCGCTATTGCCTGATACATGACAAGCAATGGCAATACCCAAATAAACCATCCCGGTGATGCAGGCGTCAATAATACAACTAGAAAAAAAGCTATGCCTAGCAATACATTCAGTAAATTGAAACTAATACGCCGAATACGCCAGGCCAGATACAACGCTAACAGATACGCCATAGGCAACAAATAAATTTGTGCTTGACCTCCGACATGTAAAATTAATTGATATGCCTTACCCATTTCAGGGTTATTAAACAGCATACGCACGCCATCAACGGAAAACAAAAATGGCAAACAAAAAATGATGCCTGTTGTCACAAGTCCCGCCACATAACGCGCAAGAAAAATACGCAATCCGTTATTACGCCATAAATACATTACCAAAAAAGGAATAGCCAACAACATACTGAGCTTAGCTGACATAGCAGCACCGCAACACAAACCTGCAACAAATGGTTTATGCTGGCGTAAGCAATACAAGGCAAGCGTCAGAAATGTGACAGGAATTAAATCATTAAAACCCAGCCAATAGGTGGCAAACAACGTAATTGGGGACAGCCAATAGATAAATAAAAGCAGGTTATCTTTTACTTGAAACAAGGCTTTTAGAGTAAACAACAATGCCACATCGACCAATAATAATGTCAGACCATAAGCAAAATAAAGCTTGATCCCTAACAAACTGCACAGCAGTGTCAATGGCAAGAATGCTAACCACATGACATAGCCATAAGGAAAAGCAATCGACAGCCCTCCGCCTGCAAGAAAAACATGCCAAGGATTCAACGTGAAATGCTGCACTGTCAACGACATAAACGGAACATACCACTGTGTTGCAGCATAAGGCAGCACAGTGAGCAACAACATCAGGCGAAGCAGCAACCCACAGATAAACAGTGGGTGGCAGACAAGTTTTTTCATACCACTTCCAATTGTTCCCATAATGTTGGCTGTTTGGTGCAAACAGCATCGACTTTGATGCCACGTTGTTTGAGCAATGTGTGCATTTCATGAATACCCGTTATCGCATCACGTCCCTGCAATTCGGGAGAAACCAAACACAGCTTAAAACCCGCCTGCTGTAAGCGTAATGCATCCGATGATTCCAGTGGAAAATGGGTAAAACAATCCACCCACACCCAATCGACTTTACCCGCCAAGGTTAACGCAGTATCAATTGACTCAAATTCTGAGATGCGCACTGCACAACGGCGTTCACCCAACTTTGACCATTTGATCAAAAAAGGAAATGACTGATCCAGAAAAAAATAATCATCAATGCGATGCTTTTTCATCAAGTCTATCAAGCGTGTCTCTAGCCCTTCTTCTTTGACATTTAAAATGAGCGTGCCATGCTTGTATTCTGCCACCCAACAATAAAATGGCTCTCCTGCGACAAACGGATCATGATGGATAATCAAGTCATTTCCGTGGCTGCGAATATCTAACTCCGCCCCATAACAAGTCGGTAACGCGCGCAGCTGGGCGAGCGTATTGATTCGATGTGAAATGAGCATCACTGTCAGCCACCCTACCCTTTTTGATTATTAATCGATTTTCTGAGTTGCAAACTAAATCCAATGGTACGGCAAATGAATTTCCATTTAGCAGCAAAATTAATATTCCAATGTGACACACCATGCGCACGCGCACCAAATTTCACGGGGAAACGAAAAATCTTTAACTTAGCGTGCCGAGCCATATAATAAGCATATAAATCAAGTGAAAAATCATGCGGTGCACGTCGATGCCAGTTATCGAAAAATTGTCGAGAAAATAATGTGGGTTGTGCATTGATATCCCACAACGGCTTTGTTAATAACACTGTTTCAAAAACACTCATCCCCACTGTAAAAAAGACATCTGCTAATGGTCGGCCATAACGCTGCCCTTTGACAAAAATATTTGTGCCGTATTGGTCAAACAATGTAAGACCCGTTAAAAAGTCTTGCGGATCTGTTTGTAAATCTGCGTGTGTCCAACCCAGTATTTCACCTTTTGCAGCGCGCAAGCCACTTAAAATACCAAATCCATAGCCTTGATTAATATCCACACGAACACTACGGCAACCAGGATACTGCGGCAACAATGCCGCTAACACAGCAGGCGTATCATCGGTTGAGCCATTGTCCACTAATATCACTTCGCATAAATCATTGGCTACAACAATTTCACAGCGTTCCAATAATAAGGGAAGATTGCGCGCTTCATTATAACAAGGAATGACCAACGAAAATTTCATAGAGCAACATCCTTTGACATACTGCGAAAAACAACCCATTTCATGCCAACAAAATTCAGCACCGCTGAGGCACCCGTTGCCGCCAAAAAGGCGAATTGTACTGCCAATACATTATTTTTTAATATACTCAGGCCTACTGTATTCATACCAACATTCACCAATAAGGTTAACGCATATAAAAAAACAAAGCGCAGCGCACTGCCTGGCGCATGTTGCTTATGACCAAATGTCCAACAACGATTGACAAAATAAGCAAATACCGTACCCGCGATAAATCCACACCCCTTAGCCATATCCACGTTTAACCAGGCCGTCCAGATCAACAATCGATACGTCAGGAAATCAAGAATAACCGTCAAACTTCCTACAATTAAAAAAATGACCACTTCACGTCGCATCATTGGCGATTCTCTACGGGCAATATTGGAATATTTTCTTTATAACGTAACGCAAGCGTTGAACAGGCGGCAGCGGGGACACGGCTATCCTGCATCAGGCAATAAGGGTGACTCGCCCATTTATGGAAACACGATTGCCAATATTCGAAAGTACGCAAATCATTTGGCACACCCCATGAAATATAATGATCTACCGTAAAAACACGACAACGCAACCCAAGCGCCAATGCATCGTTGATACAGGCATCAATATAAAACTCATTATTGACCCGTCCATCACGCGCAATCATGCGCTCAACACAACGTTGAAAATCTGCCGCACGCTTAAAAGTAAAAGTGCCCAAAACAATAGGATCCGTTTGCGGTGCAGCCAAAGGTTCTTTGACAGAAATTTTTCTGATCACCTGGTTGTCATCGGCATCTATCCAACCATACATTTGCGGATGACGTATTGCATTGGTATGACCTCGCACCGCCCATACAATGACATCCGTCTCAGCCTCATTAAGCAAGGTATTAAATTTATGGCTGTCATACAACGCGCCGTGATCACACGCCCCAAAAGTGACCGGATTCATTGCTATGGCAGAACCTCCCTCCTGCTGCTGTAGCAATGCCTCCAACCCTAACAAAGCTGTACACGCTTGACCTTGTGTCACTGCGGATACTGCGACTATCAAAGCCGGCGGGTAATTTTCGCGTAGAATATCACTAATTTCAGCAAAGCCCGGCATATCTGAACGCAGGACAAAAACATAGCGTTCCGCAGAAGGCAAATCATGTAGCGCCTGTAACACCATAGGCCGACCCGACACAGGAATCAACGGCTTCGTTGTCGTGTATCCTTCGCGCCGGAAACGCTCACCAAGACCCGCCATCGGTACG
>VFKI01000188.1 GCA_009885665.1 Gammaproteobacteria bacterium | reverse complement strand
TAGATGATGCCATGATGGGATGCAAGGTGTAAAAGTTATTTATGCGCAGAGCCTAAGCGTCAGAGGGGGCGTGAGCGCAGTGCCTCGCCTCCATAACATCTACCCTATTTTCATGTAGGGGATACTTTTTATCTATCTGAATAATAATGATCAAGAATGCCGACGGGGTGAATCGAACACCCGACCTACTGATTACGAATCAGTTGCTCTACCGGCTGAGCTACGTCGGCTTAAAGGCTATTATATTAAGCTATACAGCGGAGGGCAGATGTTAGGCGAATCGCAGACATAACGCAAGTCCTAAAACCTCTGATATACTCATCTCTTTTAACTGCGACGGAATACACCCATGCGCTTATCACTCGTCCTATTATGCGTCACCCTGCTCACCAGCTGTGCCAGCAGTGGCAATTCATTTTCAGGCATCGAAAGCCCTAGCACAACCGCCAGCAGCAGCGCTCAGCCGTCGGCGCTCAACAACAGTACAGCTTTCTGGCAATCCCATCCAAATTTCATTTGGGATCGCTTACAACAAATTCCGCCCGCGCAATTGCAAAACATGCAAGCCACCACACTCAATCCTGTTGCTCAAGGCTGGCTGCAACTCGCTTTGATAAGCAAACAAAATAGCAACAACACCCCGGCCCTCGCCACGCGCTTGATTGCTTGGCGTAACAGCCATGCTGGCCATGCTGGCAATGCCATTTTACCTGATGATGGCGCACTGGCCGCACTGCAAGCGCCCGCCACGCCCGCGCATATCGCCGTAATGCTGCCATTACACGGGGTGAATAGTAATGCAGGCCAAGCGGTACGCGCCGGTTTTCTAGATGCTTATTACAATGCCGCCGACAACCTTAAACCCGCGCTGTCATTTTATGATACGGATGCTGGCCAGCCGATCACCGCGCTCTACCAACAATCGTTGGTCGATGGTGCCAACACTATAATTGGCCCGTTAACGCGCCCACATGTTCTAACGCTGGCGCAACATGGCAGCTTTAACCTGCCAGTCATCGCATTAAATTATACAGACAACACACCACCCCAAAATTTTTATGAAATGGGGTTGGCACCTGCCGACGAAGTGGATGCGCTGGCACGTTATGCGCGCAGCCATGGCTTTACCCGCGCCATATTGATTGCACCCGCCAATGCGTGGGGACAACGGGTTGCCAATCGTTTGTCTAGCCAATGGCGTGATTTGGGCGGCAGTTTGGCTGACTCACTTTATTTTCATACGCATGACAACTTGGCAGAGGATATCAATCGCCTGTTACAAGTCCGCGTGATTAAAAAAGATCCCCTCACCCATAAACCGATTGAACAAGTTCCGTTAATGGATATGCGACGTAAAGATTTCGATGTCATCTTTTTGCTCGCACCGCCTACTGCGGCGCGCAGCCTTATGCCTATATTAAAATATGATTATCTTGGCAACACCCCAGTACTCGCGACTTCTGCGATTTATACCGGCACACCGGATCCACGTAATGATGCTGACTTAGATGGCATTATCTTTTGTGATGCCCCTTGGATATTACATGCAAACCACGACGGGCATAACAGCCGTTTATTTGCGGTTGGACGCGACGCGTGGCTGATGAGCACTCAGTTGACGCGCTTACGCGTACTGCCTAATTTCCCACTCTATGGCGCCACAGGTGCATTGACCTTATTACCGGATCAACGCATTTATCGTCGTTTGCCTTGGATGAAGATGCGCAATGGTCGCCCAACACCTGCTTGAAGGATGCGCGGCAGAACAGCGTGCCTGTGATTACCTACAGTCAGCCGGTCTGATATTATTAGCAAAAAATTGGCGCTGCGCCATGGGTGAGCTTGACTTAATCATGCGTGATCGCGAAGATATCGTTTTTGTGGAAGTGCGGATGCGTAAAAAAGGCCATTTTGGTGATGCTGCAGAAAGTGTGCAGCAGGCCAAACAAAGCAAACTGATCCGCGCTGCCAAAGCTTGGTTACAGCAACATCCAGCACTGGCCGATCATGCATGCCGGTTTGATGTGATAGGCATTACCGGTGATACTTTACGCTGGATTAAGCATGCTTTTTATTGATAGGAACTAAATGAATAATTCAGATGACATTATAGAGCAAATTCGCCACCATTTTAGCGAAAGCATTCAAACCAAAATTCACGCCGCGGATACCTTACTCGATGTCATTGCCGTGGCGGCCCGGCACATTGTCGCCTGTCTTTTGGCGGGCAATAAAATATTGAGTTGTGGCAATGGCGGATCAGCCTGCGATGCGCTGCATTTTTCCAGCGAAATGGTGAATCGCTTTCGTCAAGAACGGCCAGGGCTGCCAGCGATTGCGCTCACAGCAGATGTCGCGACACTGACGTCGATTGCCAATGACTATAGTTATGAAGATATTTTTGCGCGGCAAGTGCGCGCATTGGGTCACAGTGGCGACATTTTATTGGCCATATCCACCAGTGGCAATTCGCCCAATGTCATTCACGCCATTCGCGCCGCACATGATCGCAAACTGAATGTCATCGCGCTCACCGGCAACGAAGGCGGCAAAATAGCGGATCTCATGAGTGAGCAAGATGTCGAAATTCGCGTACCGGCCACTGACACGGCGCGCATTCAAGAAACGCATTTATTAGTGATTCACAGCTTATGTGATGTGATCGAACAACAATTATTTGGTAATGGAGAGACGTTAACATGAAAAAAAATATTGTAAAATTAGGCTTAGTGCTGGCGCTGACCTTGTCAACGCAAGGCTGTATTTTTGTCGCAGGTGCGGCTGCCGGTGCTGCAGGTGTCGCTGTTGTTTATGATCATCGTAAGCTAAGTAAAATATTAGCAGATCATAACACTGATCGCGCCATCGAAACGCAAATGACGGCCACCCTCCCGAATTTATCCACCACCAGTCACATCAGCGTCAATACGTTCAACAAAGTCGTATTACTCACCGGCCAAACGGTTGATCCCGCCATCCGCAACAAAGTCGATGCCATTGCGCATGCTTCACCTGGCGTAACACATGTATACGATATGCTGACCATTCAACAACCGACCTCCACGCTCACGCGTACTGGCGATACTTGGATCACCACCAAGATTAAAACACAAATGCTGGCAGAAAAAGGCTTGAAATCCGGCACGATTAAAGTGGTCACCGAAAATAGCACGGTCTACTTAATGGGCATGGTGTCACAAGCGCAAGCGGATTTGGCCGTCAATATCGCGCGACAAGTCTCGGGCGTACAAAAAGTCATTAAGATTTTTGTATCTACGACAAAAGATAGGGCGGGTCATGGGAACTGAGCGCGCATCTCTGATAATACCTCCATCTTTTTCTTAATTTACACAGGAAAAACCCATGTCGCTGACAACTACTGATTTACATCGTGTCGCCCATATGGCGCGCTTAACCCTCTCTGAGACAGAAGCCACCCGCTATTGCAAAGAACTTTCCCATGTTCTCGACCTGGTCGCGCAGATGCGCACCGCCGACACGCAGAACGTGCCTGCACTCGCCCACTCACTCGATCTCACTCAGCGCCTGCGTGCCGACCACGTCAGCGAACCTGACCAACGCGATGCTTGCCTCGCGATCGCCCCTGCTGTCGACGCTGGCCTCTACCTCGTCCCCAAAGTCATCGAAACTGTCGCTGACGCTATAAGTTAACATGTAACGACGCATCCGCCTACGCGGGCAAAGCCCGCGCTCACGGCGCCAAAGGGGAAGCATCGCGCGCCTTCCCTTTTGGAAACCCCCATTTATCGCGCAAAGACTGCAAATATCATCCAAGGAACACCTCTATGGAAAACCGTACTCTCGCACATTTAGCGCAACAATTAGCGAGCAAAAAAATTTCCAGCGTCGAATTAACGCAATACTTTTTGAATCGCATTGCGTCGCTCGACACGCAACTCAATAGCTTTATCACTGTCACGGCAGAAGAAGCCTTGGCAAGCGCACATGCCGCCGATCAATTACGCGCTGCCGGCAAAGCCGGCCCGCTAACAGGCATACCCATCGCTCAAAAAGACATCTTCTGTACCACTGGCACAAAAACCAGTTGCGGTTCAAAAATGCTCGATAATTTTATCTCGCCCTACGACGCCACAGTGATACAACGTTTTCGTAACGCTGGCACCATCATGCTGGGTAAAACCAATATGGATGAATTTGCGATGGGTTCGTCAAACGAAACCAGTTTTTATGGCGCAGTTAAAAATCCATGGGATACGACTTGCGTGCCGGGGGGTTCGTCGGGGGGTTCGGCTGCGGCTGTTGCCGCCTGGCTTGCACCCGGCGCCACGGGCACCGACACCGGTGGCTCCATCCGGCAACCCGCGGCATTGTGCAATCTAACGGGATTGAAACCGACTTA
>VFKI01000139.1 GCA_009885665.1 Gammaproteobacteria bacterium | reverse complement strand
TATGCAGAAGCCAATGCCGTAGGCACACCCGTTCTGGCGCATGATTTTGGCGCGGCACGCGAAGTATTGAGTGATCCATGTCAATTAGTGAATGGCCGCAATAACGATGCCATTATTCAGAAAATAAGTGAGTGGCGAAAAGTAAGGCCCGTAGTTAGCGCAAAAAAAGAATTCAGATTAAGCGCTGTGAAAGAACAGTGGCTTAGCATGCTGGAAAACTAAGGGATACTGAAAATGAAAATATTATTTTATGATGTGACTGCGTCCAGCATGTATACTGACCAGACACGACAAACCAAGGGGCTGGGCGGCATGGAAGCTACCGTCACCCGCATTGCCCATGCATTATCTGATCAACATCAAGTCACTATCGCCCAGCATTGTCGGCCAGCGCATGAAGAGACCCTCAGTCATGGCGTCCATTATCTGTCGCTTACACATGCCGACACATTATCTCCCGATGTCGTTATATTATTACGCAAACGTAATTGGATCGCACGGGTAGGCCAAATCTTTCCGCAGGCACGTCACTTTCTATGGTTACATAGCATGCCGCCAAAAACGCTTTACAACAATCGCCCAGAATTACAGCGTTATCATTTTGAAATTATTGCCGTCTCGCACTTCCATCGTGACTGTATTTTACAACGCTTACGGGGTAGCTGGCATAACTGGCTGCGCCATCCACAAATAACGCGCTTACCTTTACCTCGCGTCCATACACTTTACAACCCCATTGATGAAATGTTAGATAAAGATGAAACAATTGCGTGGAAACCACAGCAAATGATTTTAGCCAGTGCACCTATCAAAGGTCTTGATATATCACTGCAAGCATTCAGTGCACTACGTGAAGTGTTTCCGGAATATGAATTACAGCTTGCCACTTGGGCTGACTGGGATGGAAAAAATAGATTGCCCGCGAATGTAAATTTTTTAGGATCACTGCCACAGCAAGCGCTTATGTTAAAAATGCGCGAATCGTTTTGTATGTTTTATCCACAATGGGAATACTGTGAAACGTTTGGCTTAGTTTATGCAGAAGCCAATGCCGTAGGCACACCCGTTCTGGCGCATGATTTTGGCGCGGCACGCGAAGTATTGAGTGATCCATGTCAATTAGTGAATGGCCGCAATAACGATG
>VFKI01000134.1 GCA_009885665.1 Gammaproteobacteria bacterium | reverse complement strand
CATCGTTATTGCGGCCATTCACTAATTGACATGGATCACTCAATACTTCGCGTGCCGCGCCAAAATCATGCGCCAGAACGGGTGTGCCTACGGCATTGGCTTCTGCATAGACTAAGCCAAACGTTTCGCAGCGTTGCCATTGCGGATAAAACATACAAAACGATTCGCGCATTTTTTGCATTAATTCGCGTTGCGGTAAGGAGCCCAGGAATTTTACATTTTGCGGTAATTTTTGCGCGCCATCCCAATCTGCGTAGGTTGCAACCTGTAATTCATAATCTGGAAAGGCATCGCATAGCGTGCTGAATGCGTTAAGCGACATCGCTAATCCCTTGGCGGGCGAGCTGGCCAAAATCATTTGTCTGGGCTGCCAGATCGTAGCATCCTTTTCTAGTGTGTCGTCAATCGGATTATAGAGTGTATGTACCGGCGTCATGGGCAAACGCCAAATGGCTGGATGACGTAACCACTGCGGCCAACCGCCACGCAAACGCCGTAAAATACGATCACGATGAAATTGCGAGACGGCGATAATTTCAAAGCCGTAACGTTGCAGTATCGGACGATCGTGATATAAATTTTTTGATGGCATATTATGTAGCCACAGAAAATGGCGTGCCTGCGGAAAAACTTTACCTATCCGCTCAGCCCAATCTCGTTTACGTAACAATATCACCACGTCAGGCTTCAGCGTATCCGCATGCTTAAGCGAGAGATATTGGACAGTGTTGCTGATGGTTTCTTCTTGGTACGGCCGGCAATGCTGGGCGATACTGATTTCGTGCTTATCAGCCAATGCATGTGCTATGCGCGTAATGGTCGCTTCTGTGCCACCGAGTCCGGTGGTTAAGCGTGTTTGGTCGGTATACATACGCGGTGTGGCAACATCATAAAACAAGATTTTCATCAGTATTATCCAGTACAATAGCGCACACGACGTTAACATAGCGTATTCATGGAATCAATTATCTCATGACCGATATCAGTGCCTCAGAAGAAATCTATAGTGTCAGTCAGTTAAATCGCGAAATTCGCGTTTTACTGGAAACTACGCTGCCTTATGTTTGGGTGGAGGGCGAAGTATCGAATTTTGCTGCGCCGCGTTCGGGTCACTGGTATTTTTCTTTGAAAGATGCCAATGCACAAGTGCGTTGCGCAATGTTTCGTGGCCATCAAACGCATGGTTTGCGTTTAGCGGATGGCATGCAAATATTGGCGCGTGCGCGCGTGAGTTTGTATGAGGGGCGTGGTGACTTTCAATTATTAATTGAACGCGTCGAGGATATGGGTGAGGGTAAATTACAGCGCGCGTTTGAGGCGCTTAAAAAACGCTTGGCGGCTGCTGGGTGGTTTGATGCGGCACACAAAAAACCATTTCCCCTTTTTCCAAAGACAATAGGCGTTGTCACATCGCCAACGGGTGCAGCAATTCGCGATATTTTAAGCGTATTACAGCGTCGTTATGCGTGTGCCGATGTGATAATTTATCCGGCACAAGTACAAGGCGCGGCGGCGGCTGCGACGATTGTCAGAGCAATCGAAACGGCTAATCGCCGTGCTGAATGCGATGTATTATTGGTCGCACGGGGTGGCGGTTCGCTGGAAGATTTATGGCCGTTTAATGAAGAAAGTGTGGCGTATGCGATTTATCATAGCGTTATTCCAGTTATCAGTGGTGTGGGACATGAAACAGATTTCACTATCGCTGATTTTGTAGCAGATGCGCGCGCGCCGACTCCGTCGGTGGCCGCAGAATCTGTCACCCCGGATGCGAGTGAATTGCTTGATAAAATAAAGCATTTTGGCGCTCGTTTGTTGCGCGCCCAACGTCAACAGCTGCAAGCATTGATGCAGCAGTTAGGTTATGTCAATAAACATTTGCAGCAAGTCCATCCATTAAGACGTTTACAAACGATCATGCAGCAATTAGATTTTTATGAAATCACGCTGATGCGTCAGTTGCAAGCAACGTTATTGCAGCGACAACAGGCATTCGTGTGGTTGCAAGAAAAAATGCAACGCTTATCGCCTGTTCAGCAGATTTCCTTATTTTCTCAGCAATTATCACTTTATTTAGAACAGCTTATGACAGCTATGCACGCTAAGTTACACGATCATCGCCAAGCATTGGCACATTTGTCTGCGCAATTGCATGTCTTGAGCCCTTTGGCGGTATTGCAGCGCGGTTTTGCCATTGCCACACAATTGCCGAGTCATGCAATTTTGCGTGATGCGCGCGAAGTGACCTCTGGCAGTGAGGTGGCCGTGCAACTAGCGCGGGGTAAATTAATTTGTATTATTAAAGAGTCGCAATATGTATAACAAAACACGTAAAAACATTCTTATTTTATGCCATCATTATGCAACTAATTTTATTGATGTATGTAATCAATATAGTCATTTATTTCCAGCTGACCGGTATCAAGTGACGATCGCTTATTTGTGCGGGGCGCCCGATGCAGCAGCGCGTGAGCGCACCCAGGCAGCAGAGGTGATTTTCTTCGATGAATCACGTAAAAATGTACGCGGTTTGAAATTGGGCAGTTTGCTGCGCTTGCGTAAATTGTGTCGTGAAAAACGGTTTTCCTTGGTTGTCTGTCATCGTTGGAAGCCTGGCTATCTTATGCTGTTGATGGCGCGTCTCATGCCCGTGCCAGCTTTGTTTATTGTTATGCATGAATTAAATACGTTTAAAAATATTGCGCGACGTATCCTGGTGTCATTATTTTTGCGTAAAAATATGTTATTGGCAGGCGTGTCAAATGCGGTGCGCGATAATATACGGCAGAGTTTACGGGGTTTTATTGCGCCGCAACGCGTCATCACTTTATATAATTGCATTGATATTGCAGCCGTGCAGGAATATTTGGCGGAGCGATCAGTTGCGCGTGATTTTTTACAATTGCCGCAAGACGCCTTTGTGTTCGGCACACTGGGACGGTTGCATCCGGTTAAAGATCAGCTGACGATGTTGCGTGCGTTTGCGGCAAGTCAACTAGAGATGCCGCATGCGATGCTCGTCATTATGGGTGAAGGTGAAATGGAGCGGCCATTGAAACAAGCCGCACGTGATTTAAAAATTGCCGATCGTGTCATATTCAAAGGATTTGTGCCAGAAGGCTATCGTTATATGCGGGCGTTCGATGTTTTTTTATTAACATCGACGCGTGAAGCCTTCGGACGTGTTTTACCGGAGGCGATGCTCGCAAAAGTTCCGGCGATTGGTACGCGTACACATGGTATTCCGGAGGTGATTGGCGATGCTGGCGTGATTATTGCGCCGCGCGATGATCAAGCATTGGCGCGGGCAATGCGCATGTTTTATCAAATGCCGCTTGCTGAGAAAGCACAGTGGGGTGAGCGTGCTTACGCGCATATTGAAAATAATTTTTCATATGATTGTTTTCGACAGACATTTTTTGCTTTACCTATCGTTCAAGCAGCATTGAACTGTGTGCCACAGGAAAAGATGCAATGAGCACGGCAACACATTCGATTGATGTACGCAAATGGTTTTTATTATTTATTATTTTGCATGTATTCGCTTGGTCGCTGGCGCCAATACTTTTCCGATTAAATTTACCGATGGATGCATTGGAAGGTGCCAGTTGGGGGCACCAATTGCAGTGGGGCTATGATAAAAATCCCTTTTTAAATGCCTGGTTAACGCGTTTGGCGGTGGTGCTCGGCGGTGGCAGGGGTGGGTTGATTTATGTTTTTAGTCAATTGTCAGTGGCCGCCTGTTTTTGGGCGGTGTGGCGATTAGCTGGAAAAATATTATCGCCATTAACAGCGTTAATTGCAGTTTTGATGTTAGAGGGATTGCAATATTATAACTTTCATGCCATCGATTTTAATGATAATACCTTGGAATTAAGTTTATGGGCGTTAACAGCATGGTTTTTTTATCAAGCGTTGACGGATAAAAAAATATTTAGCTGGTGCTTAACGGGCGTGTGTGCGGCGCTCGGCATGATGGCAAAATACTATACCGGCGTTTTTTTATTTAGTTTAATTATGTTCGCATTAACGGATCGTCGCGCGCGCCAAGCATTTTTTAGCAAGGGTCTGCTGGTGGCGCTGTTTGTGTTTACGGTTATTGTTACGCCGCATCTTGTATGGTTGTTTGATCATGATTTTGTCACGATTAAATATGTCGGTGCGCGCGTCGATGCGGCGCCGAGTTTATGGAATCATCTTTTTTATCCGAGCCAATTTTTATGGCAGCAATTTGAAGTTGTCTTGCCGGGGTTCATTTTATTATTGCCATTATGTTTTGGTCAATCCACACCCTTATTAGAGAAAACGGCAAAGATTTCTGTTTTTAATAAGCGATTTCTCAACTATGTGGTATGGGGGCCGCTCTTATTGACAGCGCTGTTGTCACTTTGTTTTGGATTTAAGTTACGCGCCGGTTGGGGGCAACCCTTGTTTGCTTTTATCGGGGTGTGGTTGTTAGCGTATTGGCGTCCCGCGCTTAGCTGGAATCGTTTGCGGGCTTTTGTGATTGTGTTAGTGCTCTTTGGTGTTGCTGCGGTGAGCGGTTATGGTGTGGCGTTAATGCGCGCGCAAAGTGAATCGAGTGCATTATTTCCGGGCAAACAAATTGCGGCCAAAATTCAACAGGATTGGCATGCACATTACGCCGCACCTTTGGCCTACGTCGCAGGTCCTCGCTGGTTAGCGAACAATGTGGCATTTTATAGTGATGATAAACCCGCTGTTTATATGGAATGGAATCCAGCGGCTAGCGCATGGATTCATGAGGCGGATTTAAACAAACGCGGTGCAGTTTTTGTTTGGGATAGTCATGATATGCATAATACCGTAGGCAGTGAAGCGCTTAGCGTGTTGCGTGTACGTTTTCCGCGCCTCGGCGCTATTCAGCATGCGCAATTTCATTGGCAGCGGAATGCTAAATTGCCACGGGTGGATGTGTGGTGGGCTGTGTTGCCGCCGGCATGAAAAAAAGGGGCAATAAAAAGGCAATAAAAAAAGGAGCAGTCTAGTTTACCGACTGCTCCTTTATTCCATAACGGAATAACCTATCCATGAAAAAAGTGCCTTCCATTGCAGCCAACGAGGAGCGGCTTGCTAGCCATCCCTGGAACCAAGCCTGTGTCATCCATGACAGGAGCCAGTGTAATGAAGCGGGGCAGTTGCGCCAAGGGTGTTTAGAGCGGAGTGGACAGACAGAACGGTTCTAAAAACATTTTTACTATATTAATCAATAAGTTAAGCGTTTTTGGTTGCCATAAGTCTTCAGTACTTTCCGCATTTGACGCATAAAAAAATAGTCAATGTCGTAAGATATGTATTGCAGTTATCAGTTCATTTGCGGCAGTGATTATTTCGTCGCTGGTGGTAAAGCGTCCAAATGATATGCGCACACAGCAGGCGGCAGCTGTTGCGCTTAATCCCATGGCGCGTAAGACATGCGAAGGTTCAGTGCCTTTGGCGTGGCAAGCGGAGCCTGCTGAAATCGCGAGATTGGGTATCGCGGCCATCAAGGTATGTGCGTTAATGTCAGCAAATGCAAGATTTAAAATATGCGGAACATGTTGCCTGCAACTACCATTGAGATTAAACGTAATATTGTGTTTCGTCAGCTGCATCAAAAAATTATCGCGTAATTGTTGAATACGACGATACTCTGTTTCCCTTTCATTTAGTGCTAAAGCGAACGCTGCGCCCATGCCGACGATTTGATGTGTTGCCAAGGTGCCGGAGCGCATGCCTTGCTCTTGGCCGCCGCCATGTAATTGTGCGGCAACGCGTACGCGGGGTTTACGCCGTAAATATAAAGCGCCGATGCCTTTGGGGCCATATATTTTATGCGCATTTAACGACATTAAATCAACCGGCAGTTGACGGATGTCTAGCGCTATTTTACCGATGGTTTGCGCAGCATCAATATGTAATAAAATACCACGTGCTGCGGTGAGAGTAGCGATGGCGGCAATATCTTGTAACACGCCCGTTTCGTTATTGACATGTAAAATAGAAACTAAAATCGTATCGGGCTGTAATGCGTTTTCAAGTTGTTGAATAGTTAATATGCCATCTGAGGCGGGCGTGAGATAGGTCACGCTAAAGCCATTTTTTTCTAACCATTCGCATGTGTCGAGCGTGGCGGCGTGTTCTGTTTTTAAGGTGATAATATGCTGGCCGCGTTGACGATAGAGTTGCGCTGCCCCTTTTAACGCAAGATTAATCGATTCTGTTGCGCTGCCGGTGAAAATAATTTCCGTGGGTTCTGCATGGAGGGTTGCCGCGACTTGGGCGCGCGCCGTTTCGACCGCGGCGCGTGCTGCCGTGCCAAAAGCATGGGTGGATGAAGCATTACCAAAATAGCCCGTGGGCGTGAGATATTCACACATCGTTGCGGCGACGCGTGCGTCAACTGGGGTCGTGGCAGCATAGTCGAGGTAAACAGTTTTCTTCATGGCGAGTATATTAATTAAAACCGTGTATAATACGCCATTTATGACGGATAGGTAAGCCTCATGCAAAAAAGATCCAACGAGTTCGGTTATTATTTCGTCATTGGCGGCGTTGCCACCTTGATCGATTGGGGTACGTATGCAGTCTGTTTTAAGCTGCTGGGATTTCAATATTTAATTGCATTGGTCTGTTCAATGGGATTGGCCGGCTGTTTTCATTATATCGCGAATAAGCGCGTTACCTTTCAATGCCAGTCGCGGCAGTATGGCGCGCAAGTGCCTTTGTATATCTTTGTTGCGTTGTTGGGTTTAGCGATGAGCATGGGGTTAATGATGGTGATGGTGCGCGTCATTGGCATTCCGCCGATATTCGCGAATGTGATCAAAACCGTGTTGATGTTATTGCCTAACTATTTTATGCATAAACACATTACGTTCAGCAGCAAGCTATTCGGCAGGTCGTTATAGTTTTGCAGAGAAGTTTTGTAATAGCTCAGCACCTCACCCGCCAGCCAGCTACGCCCGCGCCCACGGGCGTAACTGCGTTTCCTGTTAAGCTTTCTTACCTGCGTATTGCCAATCAGTGTTAGGCTCTGCGCATAAATAACTTTGACAGATTGCGCCCAGCGTGGTGTCAGATATAAGCGTACCGGAAGAAGAAAAATCGCAGGAATACTGAAGTATTTCGAGGTTT
>VFKI01000108.1 GCA_009885665.1 Gammaproteobacteria bacterium | reverse complement strand
GAAAAACCTCGAAATACTTCAGTATTCCTGCGGTTTTTCTTCTTCCGGTACGCTTATATCTGACACCACGCTGGGCGCAATCTGTTAAAGTTATTTATGCGCAGAGCCTTAGAGCTGCCAATTTGTTTTATATATCAATATCATTAAATTTGTCGAAAGCTTACGACTATTTAATTATAGAAATTTCGGGAAGTTGCGTATCGGAAGGCTCCAGTCTACCTACGACACATCGCGCTATTGAAAAAGCTTAATAATGCCAGAAAAATCCACGCCAGCATTGCCTTGATTGATAAACTGCGTATACAACGCCGCTGCTTGCGTACCCATGGGTGCAGCTGCATTAACACTGGCAGCCGCAGTTTGCGCCAACTTTAAATCTTTTAACATCATGTGTGAAGTAAATCCCGGTTGATAATCATGCGACGCAGGGGCGTGCGGCAAAATCCCTGGCACAGGGCAATAGTTTGTCATTGCCCAGCATTGCCCCGATGCATTATTACTGATATCAAAAAATACTTTTGCGTCTAATCCTAATTTTTCTGCCAATGAAAAACCCTCACTGACCGCCAGCATTGAAATACCCAAAATAAGATTATTACAGATTTTTGCTGCCTGACCATTACCTGGCGCACCGGCATGAATAATTTTTTTACCTAATTTTTCAAATAGGTTTTGCGCGCGTTGAAAATCAGCTGCGCGACCACCCACCATGATTGTCAGCGTACCTGCCGCCGCACTGCTCACACCGCCTGATACAGGCGCATCCAGCATGGCAATATTTTTTTCATGGGCATACGCATGTAATTCATGTGCCACGGTAATATCAATCGATGAACAGTCAATATATAGTAAGGATTTTTTAGCATTGGCAAAAATGCCTTGTTCTCCTAAGCAGACATTTCGTACTTGCTCCCCCGTTTGTAGCATGGTAAATACGACATCCGCATCCTGTGTTGCCGCCGCAACTGAATCCACCGCAATCGCCCCGCCGGCAACCAGCGGTGCAACAACCTCTGGCACAATATCAAATACGCGCACGGCAAAACCCGCCGCCAATAAATTTTTCGCCATGGGCGCGCCCATATGGCCTAAGCCGATAAAGCCAATGTTTTTCATATAAAAATCCTTAAGGAATGTGCACGTTCCTAATGCACGGGTAATGTAAAAGAAGTGTGCCGCGCGCCTGTTGGCCAACGCTGCATGACCGTTTTCAATTGGGTATAAAACTGTATGCCTTCTGCACCATATAAATGGATGTCACTAAAACGTGACCGCTTCCAGCCGCCAAAGCTTAATTGAGCGACAGGAACGGGAATCGGAATATTAATACCCACCATACCCGCCTGCACATTGAAGGCAAATTCCCGTGCCAGGTGTGGATCTTGGGTGAGGATGGCCGCACCATTACCATAAACATGAGAGTTCACGATTGTGAGTGCGCTGGTAAAATCCGGCGCCCGCATCAAACATAATACGGGGCCAAAAATTTCTTCTTGCCAAATGCGCATTTCGGCTGTCACATGATCAAACAAACTGCCGCCTAAGAAAAATCCTTTTTCATGGCCCGCTAACACAAAATGACGCCCATCGACACATAAGGATGCGCCTTCGCTGACGCCACGATCAATTAAATGTAATACTTTGTCGCGTAATTCACGGCTGACGAGCGGCCCCATATCCACACCCGCCGTCGCACCATCGCCAATTTTTAATTGACGGACACGTTGGCTGATTTTTTCAACTAATTTATCATTCTGCTTATCATCGCCAACTAAAATCGCGACTGAAATCGCCATACACCGTTCGCCCGCTGAGCCATAGGCCGCACTAACTAATGTATCTGCGACAAAATCACTATCGGCATCAGGCATAACAATGCAATGGTTTTTGGCGCCGCCAAACGCTTGTACACGTTTACCCACGCGGTGACACTCAGTGTGAATCTGCTCTGCGACATGACTTGAGCCGACAAAACTAACGGCTTTAATGTCTGCATGCGCCAAGAGCGCATTAACAGCGACAGCATCTCCTTGTACAACATTGACGACACCTGCTGGAATGCCTGCTTCGCGTGTCAATTCAGCTAAGCGTAATACCGCAGAAGGATCTTTTTCTGCCGGTTTTAAGATAAACGTATTACCACAGGCTATACTTAACGGAAACATCCACAAGGCAATCATCACTGGGAAATTAAACGGCGTAATACCGGCGCAAACACCTAACGGTAAACGCATGGCATAATTATCTGTGCCCGCCGCAACGCCTGCCGCAAATTGTCCTTGCAATAAAGAGGGTGTGCCGCACGCGTAACGCAATACATCTAAGCCACGTTGCACTGACGCTTCCGCATCAGCAATTGTTTTACCATGTTCGCGACTCACCAGTGTCGCTAATTCAAGCTGATGCTGACGTAACAGTACGTATAAATCAAATAATTTTTCGGCGCGTTTAGTGGCGGATAAGGCGGACCATGCGGGGAATGCCGTGCGTGCGGCTGTGACAGCTTCATCGACGATCGCGCTATCTGCTAGCAGGACTTCGCCCACTTGCGTGCCATTGCTGGGGTTATAGAGTGGGCGGGTGAGTGTCGCTATTTGATTTTTTCCTTTTTCTGCTTTTTCTGCCTTTTCTGCTTTTTGACCATTGATATAATGTGTCACTTGATACATTATGAAAACTCCTGTTCGTCAGTCATGATGTTAAGAATAAAGAAGAGAAGTGCAATATGCAATGTAAACATTTATTTCGTACCCGCAAACCCAGTCCGTCGAGCCGTAGCAATCTACACCGCAGCTTAACCGCATTTGATCTGACATTGATGGGCATTGGCGTCATTATAGGTGCCGGCGTATTTGTGTTAACCGGGGTAGCCGCAGCGACCAAAGCGGGACCTGCCATTATTTATTCATACATTTTTTCGGGGTTAGGCTCGCTGTTTGCCGCCTTGTCTTATGCCGAGCTTGCTACCGCGGTGGGCGGTTGTGGCAGTGCTTATGGATATACCTATGCAGGTTTTGGTGAATTAATAGCTTGGATTATTGGCTGGAATCTCATTTTTGAATATACGCTCGCAGTTGCGACTGTTGCAATCGGCTGGTCAGGCTATTTTAATGATGCCTTATTCAGCTTAAATATTCATTTATCGCCAGCGCTAACACATAATCCATTTGAAGGGGGTATTGTCAATCTGCCGCCCATGATTGCGATTGGCCTGCTGGCCATCTTATTGTGCATCGGCACTAAACAAAGTGCACGTTTCACCTCAGCCATTGTCGCAATTAAAATAGCCGTTATTGCTTTGTTTATTTTTATTGCCACGCGGCATATTTTCATTACGCATGTTACGCATTGGCACAACTTCATGCCTTTTGGTTGGGCGGGTGTGATGCAAGGTGCTGCGCTGGTGTTTTATGCCTACATCGGTTTTGATGCGCTTTCTACTGCGGCGGAAGAAACGATTAATCCGCAGCGCGCCCTGCCATTGGGTATTATTGGTTCTGTGTTGATTTGTGCATTCATTTATATGGTTGTCGCCGGTTTGCTTACGCTTATCGTGCCGTATACCGCCTTGAATGTAAAATCGCCCGTGGCTGAATCCTTACTTATGATAGGATATCCCGTCGTTGCGGGCATTATTGCCGTAGGCGCTATCGCAGGTTTAACCACCGGCATGTTGGTTATGTATTATGGTGTGACGCGGATTACGCTGGCCATTGCGCGCGATGGTTTGCTGCCAAGTTTTTTTGCACGCATTCACCCACGCACGCATACGCCTATCAATAATATCTTGTTATATGGCGCGATTATCGCCCTCATCGCGGGCTTTATGCCGCTTGGTGCAGCGGCTGAACTGGTTAACATTGGCACTTTATCCGCCTTTATTTTAGTTTGTGTTGGTGTCATTGTCATGCGGCGCGTACATCCTGATTTGCCACGTCCTTTTAAATTACCGTTTGGTCCATTGATTCCATTATTGGGCGCTGCTTTTTGTGCCATATTGATGTACAACTTGCCTCTGGTCACATGGATTCGATTTGGCTTATGGTTAGCCGCAGGATTAGTCATTTATTTTGCCTGGGGATATCGGAATAGTCGTTTGAATGCCAATCCTTCAGAAGGCTCATAGCGCATGATTGAGCGGGTGGCGCGGGGGTAAAGCCTGCGCCGCGCCATTCATCCGGCATTCCAAGAATTCGTGTAACCATTCAGCACAATCTTCGAAAAATACCAGCGAGGCCAGATGCAACCTGACTTTGCGCGATGGGGGATTCTTAAGGGGGAGAATCGCGATTCTCCCCCTTAAGTG
>VFKI01000141.1 GCA_009885665.1 Gammaproteobacteria bacterium | reverse complement strand
TCAACGACGCTTCAGAATAACGCGGTGGCGGCTCAGTAAAATGTTGCTGCCCCGCCAATTCTTTCAATTCCACTTCCTCACCTTCCACGAGCGGCGGCAAAATACGCTCATCATCGCTGCTTTCATCGTTGGCCTTGGCATCATCTACGCCTTCACGATACACGCGCATAAAACCCGCATCGACTACCACCGAGCCATTAGCGCGAAACAGACCTAGATCACCACACGCCAAATCAACGGCAACCGTATCAATCGTCGCGTGTACCATTTGACAGGCAACCGTACGCTTCCAAATCAAATCATATAACCGAAATTGTTCTGGATTTAAAAAAGATTTCACTGATTCTGGCGTACGCAACACTGACGTCGGACGAATCGCTTCATGCGCTTCTTGCGCATTTTTGGCTTTGGTTTTATAAACGCGCGGTGCGTCAGGGACATTTTCTTTGCCATAACGCGTTGCAATCAAATGACGGATTTCAGCAATCGCTTCGCCGGCCAGATTAACCGAATCAGTACGCATATACGAAATCAAACCGACTGCACCTTGACCGGCATCCATCCCTTCATAAAGCTGTTGCGCAATTCGCATGGTTCGCGCCGCGGTAAAGCCGAGCTTGCGCGCTGCTTCTTGCTGCAAAGTGGAGGTAATAAAAGGTGCGGTAGGATTACGTTTACGCTGTTTTTTATCTACTTTTATCACTTTCAACTTGCCCGCGGCCGCGACCAACAATGCATCACGCACTTTTTCGACTTGACCCGCTTCAGTCAGCGAAAATTGCTCAAGCTTCTCGCCTTGATAATGGGTGAGGCGCGCACTGAATGCTTGGTCTTTAGCCGCTGTATCGGCAACAATACTCCAATACTCTTGATTGATAAATTGTTCAATTTCCATTTCGCGCTCGACGATCATGCGCAACGCTGGACTTTGTACGCGCCCAGCAGACAAGCCGCGACGGATTTTACGCCATAATAAAGGTGACAAATTAAAGCCCACCAAATAGTCCAATGCACGACGCGCTTGCTGCGCATTGACAAGCGCCATCGAAACTTCGCGTGGCTGCTCAATCGCCGCGCGAACAGCCGATTGCGTGATTTCATGAAAAACAATACGGTGAACGGGCTTATCTTTAAGCGCTTTTTTCTCACGTAAAAGTTCTTGTATATGCCAAGAAATGGCTTCACCTTCACGATCCGGATCGGTTGCCAGATAAAGCACATCCGCTTTTTTCATGGCGGCGACAATGGCGGCGACATGTTTAGCATTTTTTTCAACTGTCTGATAATGCATCAGAAATTTTTTATCGGGATCAACTGCCCCTTCTTTCGGCAATAAATCACGCACGTGGCCATAAGACGCTAGCACATCATAACTGCGTCCTAGATATTTACGTATGGTTTTCGCTTTAGCAGGCGATTCCACAATCACCAAATGTTTGGTTGTCACGCTATCAGACATAGATATACACCATGAAGTTTTAGATGAAAGGTTGAACTGTGGTGATTACTGTAGCATTTTATGGGCATTGGCGAGCACAAGATCCTGCAACATGATCAAAGCCGCCTTACGCTCAGGTTGATTGAACAATGCCATCAGCGCCACCCAACGCACACGCTGCGGATCTATTTCCGGAATTTCCAAAACCATTAAACGATCAATCACAACTTCACGCGTGGCAGGGTCAAGTATGCCGTACCGTTCCAGCTGTAACAGCAAACCACGGCACTCAGGGCTCAAGCGCTGGCACTCATCCGGCATATAATAACGAATGGCGCGTGTCGTAAGCTGCGGCGCATCTGCTAACACATCCTGCAATTCCACCAGCCCCGCCAACCAATCCAGCGCACACTCGATCTCACCCCGCTCGAACCCCACGCCTTCCAATTCATGCAAAATACTGTGATTATCGCTCTGCAAAACAACGCTTTCCTGCATATAGTTTTCAAACAAAAACATTAATACGTCAAACATGCTGGCCCTCACTAAAAATACATCGATTACGATGGCCGACGCTGGTACCCTCCAGGGACAGCATCGACATAACCCAGCAACTCTAATAGTAACAGAATGGAGGAAACTTCCGCCGCCGTCAATCCACAGCGATTAATAATAAGGTCTGCTGATGTTGGCGTATCGCCAAGTGTAGCCAGGACAGCTTGCTGAGCGGAAGTCAAAGATGGACGGCCGCTCACCCTTGTCACAGGTGCTGTATAAGCCAATATACCCATTTCGTCAAGAATATCATTGACAGTCTCAACTAATTTAGCGCCTTGGCGTAGCAAATGATGACAACCGCGCGCAAGTGGATTATATAAGCTGCCCGGAATAGCAAATACATCACGATTTTGCTCCAATGCGTAACGCGCTGTAATCAATGAGCCACTACGCGCAGCAGCCTCCACGACCAATACACCACGCGACAAACCGCTGATGATACGATTACGTTGCGGAAAATTAGCGGCAATCGGTGCTGTAAAAGGCGAAAACTCCGAAACTAACGTACCACCCGCAGCCAGTATCTCGTTGGCAAGCGCTGTGTGAATACGTGGATAAATATTGGCTAGCCCCGTGCCGAGAATGGCAATCGTTTTACCTGGTTGACCACAAGCAATAGCGCCACGATGACTGGCTGCATCAATACCATAAGCAAGGCCACTGGTAATGACCAACCCCGCTTGCGCAAGGTCACGCGAAAACTGTTGCGCAATCGCGACGCCCGTTGCGCTCGCACGACGCGAACCTACCATGGCAAGCTGAGCCGCAGAAAGCGCGTGGAGATTGCCATATAGGTAAAGCAATAAAGGCGGCGAAGCAATTTCTTTTAAAAGCGCTGGATAGCGTGGGTCGAGGTAAGTGAGCCATTGGCAGGCTGGCGCATTGGAAAGCGCCGTGTTGCGACCGCCCTGGCTGAGCCAGTGGTAAATTTTATCGATGTCAGGACGCGGCGTGGCACGCAACAGGGAGATTTGGGTCGAAGTTAAACCCGCAGCATGCAGCTCGGCAGGCGCCGCCGCGAAAAGTGCCTCGATGTCAGCGAAATACTCAAGCAAACGCACGCCGCTGGCAGGACCAATGCCTGGCGTGTGAGCAAGCGTGAGCCAATGGATGAGGGAGGGCATCATGATGCAATCCAATGTCGGTGAAATATATAGATTCTTTGACAGAGCACTCGTTCATGTAGGGGATACGTCTTTTGGCTTTTCGCGGATAATTTAAGGAATGACGCATTTATTCGGCATTCCGCACCAAAGTATTTTTTGTATAAATCGAGGCGAAAATGTGTTTTAAAGCGCAGTTTACACACACGTAAATGAGCATTTAAAACGCAGTTTCAACGCGGCGTTATCAAAAAAGACGAAGGTGCGGAATGTCGGTGGATAGATACGATTTTTTTAACTAATTATACAGGATACGCACCGTGGCTGCAGTTAAGCAAACATTTACCTATGGAAATCATACGGTTACTCTCGAAACGGGTGCAATTGCTCGTCAAGCTACCGCCGCCGTCATGGTCAGTATGGATGACACTGTTGTGCTGGCCACTGTGGTGGCGCGTACCAACAGTAATGCTGCAGCGGATTTCTTTCCTCTGACGGTCAATTACCAAGAGCGCACTTACGCAGCGGGTCGTATTCCAGGGGGTTACTTCAAACGTGAAGGCAAGCCATCAGAAAAAGAAACGCTGACCTCTCGTTTGATCGATCGTCCGATTCGTCCGCTGTTTGCTAAAGGTTACAATGACGAAGTGCAAGTCATTTTGACGGTTATGTCAATGAATCCGCAGGTCAATCCGGATATTCCGGCGTTGATAGGTGCATCCGCAGCGCTGGCGCTGTCGGGCTTACCGTTTGCAGGACCTTTAGGCGCAGCGCGCGTCGGGTATCAGAACGGTCATTATCTGCTGAATCCAACCTTTGCTGAATTAGAAACCTCGCAATTGGATATGGTCGTTGCCGGTACCGAGCATGCTGTATTAATGGTTGAGTCCGAAGCGCATGAGTTACCCGAAGCCACAATGTTGGGTGCGGTTATGTTTGCGCATCGTGAAATGCAAGCAGCGATTAGTGCGATTCATGCATTGGTGCAAGCTGCGGGTGGTGCCGCTGCATGTAGCTGGCAGCCACGTAAAGCGCATGTTGAATTGGCGCAATTGGTTGCTAAGGCAACAACGGATATTACCAGTGCTTATCAGCAGCGTGATAAACAAACACGCCAAGCTTTGTTGGCGGGTATTAAGGCGCGCATATTAGATGAAGCGCTGGCGAGTTCGACCGCAGAAGAAATGGATGAAGATATTCTGATGACGGATATCAAATCGCTGTTAAAAGAATTGGAAAGCCGTATTGTGCGCGACCAAATTCTCGATGGTAAACCGCGTATTGATGGTCGGGATAATAAAACCGTGCGTCCAATCACGATTCAACCCGGTTTCTTGCCGCGTACCCATGGTTCTGCGTTGTTTACGCGTGGTGAAACGCAAGCGATTGTTGTTGCGACATTAGGCACAGAGCGCGATGCGCAAACCATCGATGCGCTGGAAGGTGAACAGCGTCAAACATTTATGTTGCACTATAACTTCCCTCCTTACTCCGTAGGTGAAGTCGGTTTCATGAGTGGTCCTAAGCGTCGTGAAATTGGCCATGGCGCGCTTGCTAAGCGTGGTGTGATGGCAGTGTTGCCAAAAGAATACGCTTATGTTTTACGTGTCGTGTCAGAAATTACCGAATCAAATGGTTCTAGTTCGATGGCGACAGTGTGTGGCACCAGTTTGGCCTTGATGGATGCTGGCGTACCTTTGCGTGCACATGTGGCGGGTATCGCCATGGGTTTGGTGAAGGAAGGCGAGCGCTTCACTGTGTTGACCGATATTTTAGGGGATGAAGACCATTTAGGCGATATGGATTTCAAAGTGGCCGGTACCGGTCAAGGTATCACTGCGTTGCAAATGGATATCAAAATCGATGGTATTACGGAAGAGATCATGCGTGTTGCATTGGATCAAGCCAATACGGCGCGTTTGCATATCTTAGGCATCATGAATCAAGCATTGCCAGGTCCGCGTACGGAAATGTCTGCTTATGCGCCGCGTATCCTCACGGTAAAAGTACCGACCGATCGCATTCGTGATGTAATTGGTAAGGGCGGCGCAACGATTCGTGCGCTGACAGAAGAGACAGGCACAGTGATCGATATTGATGACAATGGTGAAGTCCGTGTGGCGGCCGCTGATCTGGCTGCGTGCGAAGAAGCCGTGCGTCGTATTCAGTTGTTGACAGCCGATGTGACACCGGGTGAAATTTATGAAGGTGTAGTGGTAAAGTTAGCTGAATTTGGTGCGTTTGTGAGTATTTTGCCAGGTAAACAAGGCTTGGTGCACATTTCGCAAATCACGCATCAGCGCGTTGAAAATGTCAGTGATCATTTATCTGAAGGTCAAGCGGTGCGCGTCAAAGTTATAGAAGTCGATCGCCAAGGTCGTATTCGTTTGAGTATGAAAGAAATTGACGCACCTAGTGTGTAATTGAGTCGTATCTACTACAAAAGATAGGGTGTGTGATTGAATATGATCAAAGCCGCGCGGTTTCGTCCGGCTTTGATTTTTTGCTAGCGAGATATTTGTAACTATGACACTTCCTGAGCAAGTCCTGCCGAGTCAACCCGCTGGCGTGCTGGCGTTACGCACGATTGCGATGCCGGCAGACACCAATTGTTATGGCGATATTTTTGGTGGCTGGCTGGTGTCTTTAATGGATATGGGCGCGCAGATCGAAGGTCAGCGTCGTGCGGGTTGTCGTGTGGTAACGGTTGCGATTGATTCACTCACCTTTATTAAACCCGTTTATGTCGGCGACACAATTTGCTGTCATGCGGAATTAATAAAAGTCGGCCGTACCTCCATGCAATTTCGTATGCAAGTCTGGACGCTGGCGGTTGAAGAAACAGAGCGTAAGCTGGTTGCGCAAGGCTTGTTTACCTTTGTAGCGATAGGCAAAGAGGGTAAGCCGCAATCGGTGGATCGCTAAGAAAATAAGGTATTGCCTACTCTGAGAAACTATAAATGCCGGCTTTTCCACCATGCCAGTAAGCACAATACGATTGAAAAAATCCCCAATTGACTGAGTGGCCATACCAGTTGCTGAATGGGTGCATCGCGCACCAGTACGGCAATAAACGCTTGATGCGCCCAATTTAAGGGGGACAATACGGCAAGCTTTTGCATTATCGGTGGCATGAGCCACAGGGGAAATAGGATGCCGCCAATCGCTGCAGCGAGCACAATCAATATGGGAATGAATGTAGCCGCCTGTTCGTGACTTTTTAACCATGTGCCGGCCAGTAGACCTGAGCAAACCGCAGACAATGCCGCAAAGACACCTACTAAACAGAGGCGCCCAACGTGCCCGGCTACATTGAGGGGTGCTAAATGAAATAACGGCAAAATAAAAATACCCACCAGTAGCATCATCCAAAGCTGCAAAAAATTAATGCTCATAAACGATAGCATGCGACTTGCTATTAGCAATATATTAGAAACAGGCGTTAGGTATAGGCGTAATGCGACAGCTTGACTGCGCTCTTTAATCATAATGCTTGCCAGCGGTAAGGTAATCATAAACATACCAAACAATGCCCACGCTGGTACATTTTGTTGTACTGGATCAGGCGCGACTTGTGCATGCGTGCCAGCATATTCTATCTGTAAGGGTAATGCTTGCGGTTGCATGGGGGTATTTTGGGTGCCCAAAACTTCATGCGTGATATTCGCCATAACCTGCATTTGAAAAGCGTGAATGACGTCGGTTAGTTGCGTAACAATACTGTTTTGCAGCGCAGGAGACAGCGCTGGGTCAAAAATTAGTTGGATCGCCGGCGGACGGGTAGCAGCTTGATTGGCAATCATTTGTTGCTGAATGTTAGCGGTTAAACGCTCGCTTAAATGCGCAGGAATAATGACGAGTAAACTGGCGTTGCCTTTTTTGACGGTTTGGGTGGCATCAGCTAACTGGCTAGCTTGAATTTGAATTATGTTAAAAGCGTGATTTTGCTGAAGATCGCTATACATTTTTTGCATAGCAGAATCGGTGTCGTTATTTTGCATGAATAGGGTAATTGAGCGATTTTGTTGTAAGTGTTGCGTTTGTAACAGTGTAATGATTAAGACAAAAAACATGGGCATAATAAATAAATTTGCGAGACCTATTTTGTCGCGCCATAGCAATAATAAATCTTTATTGAATAAAGCCCATAGTTTTTGCATCATTTATTCACCCGGAATGCATGTGTTTCTTCGGTTAAGTTAAAATAAATTTCAGATAATCGATTTTTTTGCGGATATTGCTGTTTTATATCTGCCATTGAGCCAGTTGCGATCAGCACGCCTTTTTTTAAAATGGCAAGGTCTGTGCAGAGTAAGTCAATTTCTTCTAAATAATGTGTTGTATAAACAATGGTGGTGCCAGATGCATGTAAGTGCCGTAAACTGGTAAATAGCATTTCTCTCGCATGTGCATCTACGTTAGCGGTTGGCTCATCTAGGAATAATAATTTAGGTTGATGCAGTAAGCCAATGGCTAGATTGGCGCGCCGTAACATGCCGCCTGAATATGTGCTCACCTGTTTTTTCATGACGGAATTTAAGCCAACCATTTCCAAACAAGTGTTAATTTGAATTTTGCTTTGTTGCTTTGTTAAGCCATAGAGATCTGCAAATAATTTTAAATTCTCATATAAAGTCAAGCTAGGATACAGCGCAATTTCTTGAGGCACTAGGCCGATAAAAGATTTTATTTTATTTCTGTCTCGTTTGACGTCATAACCATAAATCGAGGCAAAACCGGCGGTGGCTGTTATTAGGCCGGTTAAAATTGAAATCAGCGTGGTTTTGCCGCTGCCATTGGGGCCCGTCAAACCAAAAAAACTGCCGGCAGGAATGGAAAATGAGACAGCATTCAATGCAGCAGTTGTTGCCGCAGGATAGCGGTGACTGAGTTGATGGATTTGGATGGCCAAGGGGTATCTCCTACATAGGCCCTGCGCATAAATAACTT
>VFKI01000182.1 GCA_009885665.1 Gammaproteobacteria bacterium | reverse complement strand
CGCGATGGGGGATTCTTAAGGGGGAGAATCGCGATTCTCCCCCTTAAGTGGCGTCAGGCGGGCGAGCTATTTGCCCGACTAGCCATCTGAATAGTTAATATGCAGTTTTATACGAACAAATGTCAATCCTTACATTTATTGGTATGAATAAATGCTAAACTCAGCATTTTCTTAAAGACAGAATGGTGGCGTGCCGCTAACTGAAGCGACGGTTGCCAGATGAATAAAGTCCAAGAGGTCGAGCCATGAGTGAAATTATTGAAGCCAAGCACCATAAGCGCGTGCGCCAGCCGTTGCCATTACGCAGCATTGCCGGCGCATTATTGTTTTGCGTTATATTAGGGCCGATAGGCATGTTATATAGCACGGTGACCGGCGGCGTCGTTATGATGGTATTAGCGGTGCTTGTCGTGCGCGTTAAGTTGCCGATGTTGCTGATATTGATTTGGTTGCTCTCGTGTATCTGGGGCGTAGCGGCAGCCAACTACTACAACAACCGCTTAGCGCGTGTCACTGATGACTGAATTGACCATTGTGCGGCGTGAAGTCGCGCCAGTTGATTTACCCACGCTGCATCCTTTATTACAACGGATTTATGCCGCACGCGGCGTGCAATCTGTGACTGAATTAGCGCATGGCTTAGAAAATTTATTGCCTTGGCATGATTTATTGGGTATACGCGTCGCTGCTGAAGTCTTAGCCGATAGCCTCGCTGCACAACAAAAAATATTGATTGTGGGTGATTTTGATGCAGATGGTGCAACGGGTACAGCGGTCGCAGTGCGTGCCTTGCGTAGTTTTGGCGCGCGGCAGGTCGACTATCTGGTGCCTAATCGCTTTGCTTTTGGCTATGGCTTAACGCCGGGTTTGGTCGATGTGGCTATAAAAACTTTTCAGCCAGATATCATTGTGACTGTCGATAATGGTATTGCCAATCATGCCGGTGTTGCTGCAGCCATAGCCGCGGGCGTTAGCGTGGTTGTGACAGATCACCATTTGGCGGCAGACACTTTGCCGGCAGCCAGTGTCATCGTAAATCCCAATCAACCGGGCGATCCATTTGCCAGTAAACATATTGCCGGCGTTGGCGTTATCTTTTATGTGATGCTTGCGTTGCGTAGCCGCTTGCGCGAATTAAATTGGTTTGCAGAACACGATATACCTGAGCCGAATTTATCACGTTTATTGGATTTAGTAGCGCTGGGGACGGTCGCAGATGTTGTTGCGCTTGATCATAATAATCGTATTTTAGTGCAGCAAGGATTACGACGCATACGTGCGGGGCAATGTGCGCCAGGTATTACGGCTTTATTAGAAATCAGTCAGCGTAATCAAGCGGATTTACAAGCAGCGGATTTGGCATTTGCTGTGGCGCCGCGCTTAAATGCGGCTGGGCGTTTGGATGATATGTCATTGGGTATTGCCTGCTTATTGACAGAGGATATAGAAGAAGCGCGTCGTATGGCGAGTACGCTCAATCAATTAAATGAAGCGCGCCGCGGGATAGAGCAAGATATGCAGCGCGATGCGTATGCGGCAATTGCGGCGGTACAGTTGGATACACCAGCGCATCTCCCATTGGGATTATGTCTGTTTGCCGAAGATTGGCATCAGGGTGTGATTGGTATTGTGGCCGGGCGTATTAAAGATAAATGGCATAGGCCGGTGATTGCCTTTGCGCTTGAAAAAGAAAATGATTTACAGGGTAAGTTAAAAGGCTCGGCACGTTCAATTTCCGGATTGCATATTCGCGATGTATTGGCGGATATTGCTGCCACGCATGCGGGTCTCATTGAGAAATTTGGCGGCCACGCTATGGCGGCGGGCTTGACCTTGGCGCGCGGTGATTTTGAGCGATTTAAAGCGGCCTTTGAAAAGGCGGTGGCAGCACGTTTGTCGCCTGATGCGTTACAAGCGATTTTGCACAGTGATGGTGAATTGGCGGCGGAAGAGCATAGTTTGACGGTGGCGGAAATGTTGCGCGCGGCAGGTCCGTGGGGGCAAGCGTTTGCCGAACCTTTATTTGATGGTGAGTTTACACTGCTGGAGCAACGCATTGTCGGTGGTCGGCATTTGAAATTGACGTTAGGCAAGGGTGAGCTTGTGTTGCCAGCGATTGCTTTTAATGTGGATTTACAATGTTGGCCAAATCATCGCTGTCAGCGTGTCAGGGCGGCCTATCGTATGGATGTCAACGAGTATCGCAGTCGTCGCAGTGTGCAATTGATCGTGGCGCATTTGCAAGTCTTATGATAACTGCTTAGGCTCTGCGCATAAATAACTTTGACAGATTGCGCCCAGCGTGGTGTCAGATATAAGCGTACCGGAAGAAGAAAAATCGCGGGAATACTGAAGTATTTCGAGGTTTTTCGACTGAGGAACGTTTATAGATGATGCCATGATGGGATGCAAGGTGTAAAAGTTATTTATGCGCAGGGCCTAAGGTACAGCGACTGCTCTTTGTTGTATAAACTGCGGGATTTTTTCGGCGCGCATCGGTCGGCCAATATAATATCCTTGAATTTCGACACAACCCAAACGGATCAAACGATCATATTGTTCACGCGTTTCCACACCTTCTGCTAATACGCGCACATTTAAATTTTTTGCCAGCTCCACCATGGCATGTAACAAATCATTATGTGCGAGGTTGGCGGGTAGATCGCTGATAAAGCTGCGATCAATTTTGATGCTGTTGGGTGCGAGGCGTTGCAGTTGATCAATATTGGAATATCCCGTGCCAAAATTATCAACAATGATTTGCACGCCATGTTGCTGTAATGCGTGGGTAATATCGAGTGAATAGTCAGGATCTTGCATGATTAAGCTTTCAGAAATTTCCAATTCAAGTTGTTTGCCAGATAATTCGCTATCATTTAGAATCATTAAAATACTCTCCACAAATTTTTCTTGCATATAATGACGTGGCGAAATATTAATGGCAATTTTTAAATTGGCATACATGCTTTTTTGCCATATAGCCGCTTGAATTGCGGCTGTTTTGATGATCCATTCACCTAATTGGCTGATTAAGCCGATTTCCTCGGTTAAAGGAATGATGCGAATGGGCGGGACGTTGCCATACGTTTCACTTTCCCAGCGTAATAATGCTTCAAAGCCGACGATGCGTTGTTGAATAGCATCTTGTTTGGGTTGAAAAACCAGATGAAACTCATTTTTGTGTAATGCGGTTTGTAGGGCATTTTTGAAAAGGGCTTTTGTTTTTATGTCATTATTTATTTCTGGCGTGCAAAAACGGTAGTTGTTTCTGCCCGCTTCTTTTGATTTATATAGCGCAAGATCAGCACTTTTGATCAGTGTGGCATAGTCTTCGCCATCGGCAGGATAAAAACTGATGCCAATACTGGTGGTAATCATGACTTCATGTTCTTTGATTGTAATGGGCTTTGTCAGTGTATTAATGATTTTCTCGGCAAATGTTGCAGCGATATCGGGTTTGTCAGCACCGTAAAGGAGTAGCACAAATTCATCACCGCCAAGCCGTGCCGCGATATCCGTTTTACGAATCGTATTTTTTAAGCGTTCACCAATGGCGCGAAGTAGTTGGTCGCCCGCATCATGTCCGAGTGAATCATTGATATGTTTGAAATGGTCGATATCCAAGAAGAAAATGGCAAATTTTTGTTGGCTACGTAATGCTGTAGCAATAATTTTTTCAAGGCTTTGCTCAAGTTGGTTACGATTAATCAATCCAGTGAGTGAATCAAAATACGCTTGATAAGATAACGCATTTTCTATTTTTTTCTTTTCACTGATATCTTGCAGCTGGACGATATAATAAAGTGGCATGCCGTTTGGCGTGCGGACTAAGGCTTTGGTCAGTAACACCCATACGGTTTTGTCGGTTTTATCTTGATAGTGCCGCTCGGCTTGATAAAATGAGATTTCATTTTTATTGAGTTTTTCAGTATTTTTTAACTCATCTTCGGCATCATCGGCATGTGTGAGCATAATGAAGTTGCGTTTCAATAATTCAGCTTCGCTATACCCTAAAATGCGACACAGCGCGGCGTTCACCTTGAGCCAATCTCCTTGGGGTGAAACTAATGCAGTCCCAATCGGTGAATGGTCGAATGCCAGTTTAAAGCACGCTTCGCTGATGGCAATATCGCTAATACGTGGGGCAGTCAGTCGATGTAAAAAAAATGCGCCCAATGTGAGCGTGATGAGTAGGGCGGAGAGAACGATATAAAGTGGCGCGGAATGGGTGTAACGACCCATGAGCGCAGCTGTGCTCATTAGGCAGAATATCGCACCAATCGTGATGGGCAAGAAAATCCGTTTCATTACACACCTCGTGCTCCGTCAAATTTAAATCTTAGGGTATGATCACGCATCTTGCGTCGGTCTTGAAACGTTTTATTCGGAAAAAATGCTCAACGTACTGATGCGTACGCCTGCGCTTTTTTTCGAATAAAACCTTCCAATTCCTTGCAAGCTGCCCGCCAACCCTAAGATTTAAATTTGACGGAGCACTCATCAAACCGACATTCCAAGGATCCGCCTTTTTTGATAACGCTTCGTTAAAAATGCGCTTTAAATGCTCATTTACTTGCGTGTAAACTGTGCTTTAAAACGCATTTTTGCCTCAATTTATACAAAAAATACAGATCCTTGGAATGCCGGATCAATCATGGATTAATTGGTATTCCCGACAGCATATCATAAAAAGTATTAAAGGGGAGAGCGCTTCATTCAATGCGCCATCGCTCTCCCAGCGGATGCTCGACGATTAGAAATTCTCTGCCACAAATTCCCAGTTCACCAGCGCCCAAAACTTTTCAACATAGTTGGGGCGGGCGTTGCGGTAGTCAATATAATATGCATGTTCCCATACATCGCATGTTAATAAAGCCTGTTTGTTTTGCGTCATGGGCGTGCCGGCGTTAGGGGTGCTGATGATTTCTAGGCCGCCTTCACTGTTTTTGACAAGCCACGCCCAGCCGGAACCAAATGTGCTGATGGCGGTCTGTGAAAACAATTTTTGAAATTCAGCAAATGAACCAAATTGTTTATTAATAGCATCCGCGAGTTTGCCGCTCGGCGCTTTACTGCTGTTGGGTGTTAGGCAATGCCAATAAAAAGTGTGATTCCAAATTTGTGCGGCATTATTGAAAATAGCGCCGCTGGCTTTTTTGATAGTCTCTTCTAGGGATAGATCTTCAAATTCTGTGCCAACAATCAGGTTATTTAAATTATTCACATAAGCGGCATGGTGTTTGCCATAATGATATTCAAGTGTTTCTTTCGAAAGGGTGGGTGCCAATGCATCTATGGCGTAGGGTAATACGGGTAAGACGTGTTTCATGGGAGCTCCAGTTGTTATTTGATCAGACAAAGCATTATCATGGACGGACAGCTGCTTGAAGGGTAACTGTTCAGGTACCTCAGGCGAACGGCCATAAAATGCAGCCCCAGCTGAATAGTTACCTTGAAGGAAGCATTATCGCTATGCCCACACTCTTCGTCAATATTGCGCTCGCCTTTCTGGAAGGTGTAGGCCTCATCATTTCACCGTGTATTTTGCCAATTTTACCGTTGATTTTGTCTGGTTCGCTCACCGGCAGTAAACGACGTCCATACGGCATCATTGTGGGATTCATGTTGATTTTTGCATTATTTACTTTGTTTTCTCGTTTATTGTTGAGCCAGTTAGGGGTCGATCCAGCGAAGCTACGTACCCTTGCCTATGCATTGCTGTTTTTATTCGGTATCGTGATGCTGTCCACTTATTTGAGCGAAAAATTTTTAAGCCTTACACAACGTTTGTTGCGCGTTGGTCAAAATTGGCAAAACGTTAATAATAGCCAAGGTGGATTTTTCAGTGGCATACTGTTTGGCGGCTTGACGGCGATCATTTGGACACCGTGTGCGGGGCCTATTTTGGCGGCAGTGATAGTCCAGACCGCGACACAGTCTGCTACGTGGCAGAGTTTTTTATTATTGCTGGTGTTCGCGTTGGGCGCCGGTGTGCCGATGCTGGCAATTGTATTGTTAGGGAGAACGTTCATGACAAAAGTAAATTTTTTCAAAACACACGCAGTTGCATGCCGTAAAGTGTTGGGCGCTATTATTATTGTGGCGGTGGGGTATTTGGCCTATGGCGACAACCTCATTACCCCCAGTTACGCAGATACATCGAGCATGCCGCTGTCAGCCAAGCAAGCGGCAACTGGCGCAGCGTTGCGTGATGGGTTATTGAATCCGTATCAAGCGCCAGAACTGGTGGGATTGACCCATTGGCTCAATTCATCCCCCGTGACGATGGCAGAATTGCGCGGCAAAGTCGTGCTCATCGATTTTTGGACGTATTCCTGTATCAATTGCATACGGACGTTACCCGAGCTGCGTGATTGGTATCAAAAATATCATGATAAAGGTTTGGAGATTATTGGTGTGCATGCGCCGGAATTTGAATTTGAAAAAAATCCAGCCAATGTTGCGGCGGCGGTTAAGAAATATGCTATCCACTATGCGGTTGCGTTGGATAACCAATATGGCACGTGGCGGGCGTTTAATAATAGCTATTGGCCGGCGCGTTATTTGATTGGGCCGAATGGCTATGTGGTATATCAACATTTTGGTGAAGGTGCTGCGGATATTACGGAAGATAATATTCGTACGTTGCTGGGTATGTCGGCCGCCGCAACTGTGACATCCAATGCATCTTTTAATACAGCGCAAACGCCGGAAACGTATTTGGGCTATGCGCGCGCTGAGCGGTTTGTGGCGGGGGGTAACCGTGGCTGGTCACTTTTTTCGCATTCGGGACTGATGCAAAATGAAACGAAAGTGTATTCTTTCCCGGAAGTGCTCGCGGCGGATCAATGGGCGTTGCGGGGTAATTGGACTGATTATGCGGATAGAGTCGTGGCAGCAGCTGCCGAGGCGGCAGTCAGAATTCATTTTACCGCGGGTAAAGTCTATGCCGTACTGGGCAAGCAGGGATCGGCGCCGATTCAGGTGCGTGTGTTATTAGGGGGTAAGCGGGTGAAAGAAATCACTGTGACGAGGCATGATCTTTATACTTTATTGTCAATGCCGGCTGTCAGCAGCGGCGAACTGGAACTACAAGCCAGTGCGCCGGGGTTGGAAGTGTATACGTTTACTTTTGGCTGATCGGTTATAACTATCGGTTAACCGGTTAATGCGCAATGCATATGACTGATAACGGGTTGACCGTTTTGGCTGGTTTGCAATTTACCTTTGATTTGCAGCGTTTGATGGCTGTTGACGATGGTTTGGCAAGAGGCGGGTAAGTTGAGCGCATACATGCCGACTTTATGGCCGGCAACATTCAACAAAAAAGCAGATTTGATGGCGCCGGGAGTGAGATGCAAGGCGGCTTGTTCGCGCAAATTGACGCATCTTGCTTGGCCGACGGCGCAGAGAAAGGTGGCGCTGCCGGGTGTATGCGTGCCACTGACATTCATTTGAACTTTGGCGTCATTATCGGCGGCGTAGGCGCAGTCCGTTATTATTGTGACGATGCCTGCCAATACGCTGGCAAGACACTGTTTCAAGCGACGATTGCTCTGCTGCATGGCTGACCTCTCTGCTCTTTATTTGAACTGCTGGACTATCGGGCGCGCATTCTATCAACAATTTTCAACAAAAGCAATAGGCACGCTGAAGAATTTTGCTAGGCTATATTTTTAATGACGTAACCTGCTTGGCTACTTATAATGGTTTCGTAACCATTCAGCAAAATCTTCGAAAAACACCAGCGAGGCCAGGTGCAACCTGACTTTACGCGATGGGGGATTCTTAAGGGGGAGAATCGCGATTCCCCCCCTTAAGTGGCGTGACGAGGGCTT
>VFKI01000125.1 GCA_009885665.1 Gammaproteobacteria bacterium | reverse complement strand
GCCCACGGTGGGTTGGCTGATTTATAGCGGCAGTGCCGCCGGGTGAGGCGCTTGTAGCCGGGTGAGGCGCCTGCCGCCGGATGCGCAACTGAGCACGTTCCTTATGATGCAGGATTCACCTTCGCCAACTGCACCTGCAGCCGCGCACAGCGCGCCTCATTATCCGCGAGCAATTGCTTTTCTTTATTCACAACCGCTTCCGGCGCACGCGCGACAAAATCTGGATTAGCCAGTCTTGTATGCATTTTGGCAATATCCACGGTCAACTTGTTAATTTCACGCGTCAAACGTTCAATTTCCGCTTCACGGTCAATAAAATCTACCATGGGCACTAACATTTCCAATGTGCCGGCTAAAGCAATCGCAGATTCAGGCGCTGCTTCATCTGGCGCTAACCAAGTTACGCTGCTGATTTTAGCTAGACTGCGGATAAATGCTTCATGCGTCATAAAATACGTTCGATCTTGCGGCGTGCCTTGACGCAATAAAATCGACAATTGCTTACCTGGCGCAATATTCATTTCACTGCGCAAAGTGCGTAATGCACCAACGACACGCTGTAACCAGGTAATATGTGCATCGGCTTCGGCGTCAATCAATTCATCTTTTACTTGCGGATAGGCTTGCAACATTAACGTGTCAGCCTGTATGCCTGCCAACGGCGCGACACGTTGCCAAATGTTTTCCGTGATAAATGGCATAATAGGATGCAATAAGCGTAACAGCGTTTCTAAGACAGATATCAAGGTATGACGCGTGCCAGCTAATTGTGCCGCAGTGCTGTCTGGCGACGTTAATACTGGTTTGGATAATTCCAAATACCAATCACAAAATGCATTCCAGCAAAATTCATAAAGCGATTGCGCGAGCAAATCAAAACGATAACTTTGCAAATGCGTATGTGCATCGCGAATCGCTACTTGCATGCGTGAGAGGATCCAACGATCCGCTAGCGATAATTCGCGCGGTGCATTTGCATCCAGTGGCTGATCAGCGGTATTCATCAAGACATAACGCGCAGCATTCCATAATTTATTGCAAAAATTGCGATAACCAGACAGTCTTGCATTATCAAAGCGAATTTCACGGTTTTGCGATGCGAGGGCACAAAAGGTAAAACGCAGTGCATCTGTACCACTGGCGTCGATCCCTTGCGGGAATTCTTTACGCGTGGCTTTTTCAATTTTAGCCGCTTTTTCAGGTTGCATTAAACCCGCAATGCGTTTTTTTACCAGGGTATCTAAATCAATGCCATCAATTAAATCCAAGGGATCTAATACATTTCCTTTGGTCTTTGACATTTTTTGCCCTTCCGCATCGCGGATCAAGCCAGTAATATATACTTCACGGAAAGGAACATCGCCCATAAACTTGAGTCCCAGCATGATCATGCGTGCGACCCAAAAGAAAATAATATCAAAACCGGTGGCTAATACTTGCGTGGGATAAAATGCAGTTAATTCCGGCGTTTTTTCTGGCCAGCCTAATGAGGAAAATGGCCAAAGTGCTGAAGAAAACCAAGTATCCAGTACATCATCATCTTGACGTAGCGTGTGCTCGGCAGAAAGTTGATAGCGTTGCCGTACATCCGCTTCATCATGACCGACATATTCTTTGCCGGCATCGTCATACCATACGGGGATGCGATGTCCCCACCATAATTGTCGACTGATGCACCAGTCTTCAATATTATTAAGCCATTGAAAATACGTTTTTGACCAATTTTCTGGAATAAATTTAATTTTGCCGGATTCGACGGCTTGAATGGCGGGTTCTGCTAACGGTTGCATTTTCATGAACCATTGTTGCGTCAACCGTGGCTCAATGATGACATCGGATTTTTCACCGCGTGGAATTTTGGTACGATATTTTTCTGTTCTTAATAATAATCCTTGCGCGTCTAAATCCGCCAAGATTTTTTTACGTGCAACAAATCGATCTAGGCCACGATAAGCCGCCGCACCATTTTCATTGATTTTTGCATCAGGTGTGAAAATATTGATGGGCGTTAATTGATGACGTTGTCCAATCGCATAATCATTGAAATCATGCGCGGGGGTAATTTTAACGCAGCCACTGCCAAAAGCAGGATCGACATAATCATCCGCAATAACGGGAATGGTGCGCCCCGTTAAGGGTAGCTGCACCTGTTTGCCGATCAGGTGCGCATAACGCGGATCTTCTGGATGCACGGCAACCGCCACATCGCCTAATAAAGTTTCAGGCCGCGTGGTGGCAACAATGATTTCACCGACGCCTTCTACCAATGGATAGTGAAGATGCCATAAGTGCGTATCTTCTTCATTGCTGACGACTTCTAAATCTGAAATGGCGGTGAGAAATTGCGGATCCCAATTGACCAAACGCGTGCCACGATAAATCAAGCCTTCGTTATATAATGTGACAAATACTTCACGTACTGCGCGCGATAAATCTTCGTCCAACGTGAAATGTTCGCGTGACCAATCAGCAGAAGCCCCCAGTCGGCGCAATTGTTCAGTAATGCGATTGCCGGAAGTTTCTTTCCATTGCCAAACTTTTTCAAGGAATTTATCGCGTCCTAAGTCATGACGCGTCTGACCGGCTTGTGCCAATTGACGCTCAACCATTAATTGCGTGGAAATACCGGCGTGATCTGTACCCGGTTGCCATAACGTGCTATCGCCTAACATGCGGTGATAACGGATGAGAATATCAATTAAACTAAAGCCAAAACCATGTCCCATATGCAAGCTGCCGGTGACATTGGGCGGCGGTAACATGATGCAAAAAGGATTACCGCTCCCTTGCGGTGCAAAATAATTTTGCGCTTCCCAGTGCGGGTAAATAGTGGGTTCAACTAAATTGGGCTGCCAGCTTTTTTCCATTTCATCGGTGTTTTTCATATTCATACTGTCTCAGGTTGATGCGTTTGAATGGTGCATTGTTGGGTTTGATAAAAACGAAAGCGCTCACGCGCCGCAGTGCGTGCGTCAACATGATTGCCGGGAATGATTTCTAATATGCGTTTAAATTGCTTGTAAAAATCAGGCATTTGTTGGCTTAAATTGATGAGGATATCGAAACGATCCGCCGGCGATGCGGCTATGCCTATTTCAATGGCAGGCACCGTCGGCGGTGTTGCGATATAGGGTTGGTGTGGTAAAAAACCCTCATCGCGATATGTCCATAATAACGTATCTAATTGCGCGATCTGGTCAGTGTGAATGTAAATACGCTGCGTACTGCGCCATGCTTTTTCAGCCAGGCGACAGACAAATGGCAGCGTATCGGTCACGCTTGCCGCGGGTAAGATATAAAAATCAACGGAAGGCATCATTTTTTATTTAGCTTATCTAATAAAAACTGCATTAATACCGGCACCGGACGTCCAGTCGCATAGCGTTCACTGCCGCCCATCATCATGGCAGCCGTCCCCGCGACATCTAAATGTGCCCAATGATATTTTTTGGTAAAGCGCGCCAAAAAACATCCGGCAGTAATAGCGCCGGCAGAACGGCCGCCCACATTTGACATGTCGGCAAATGGACTCTTCAATTGTTCTTGGTACTCTTCAAATAAAGGTAATTGCCAAACGCGATCGGCGCTTTTTTCACCCGCGCTGACCAATGCATCCGCCAGTGCTTGTTGATTGCTCATCACGGCACTCGCTTGATGGCCAAGGGCGATGACGACCGCGCCTGTCAGCGTGGCGATATCGATAACCGCTTCTGGTTTATAGCGTTCGGCATAAGTCAAAGCATCACATAACACCAAGCGTCCTTCCGCATCGGTATTTAATACTTCAATGGTTTGTCCCGATAAGCTGGTGATGATATCTTCAGGGCGAAATGCCGTGCCGCTCGGCATGTTTTCCGCTAACGCCAAAATTGCCACCAAATGCAAGGGTAATTTTAATTCAGCCGCAGCTTTAATCACACCGAGCGCCGTGGCGGCGCCGCACATATCATATTTCATGCCAACCATGCCTTCGCCGCTTTTGAGCGATAGGCCACCGGTATCAAAAGTCACGCCTTTGCCGAGGAATACGATGGGTGCACCTTTGTCGCCATGATATTCCACACAGACGAGTTTGGGCGGATTGGCGCTGCCTTGCGCAACGGCGAGTAATGCATTCATCCCTAGTTTACGCATAGCGGCTTCATCTAATACTTTTACTTTGATTTCATTATGTGCCTTGCCGAGTGTTTTGGCTTGTGCTGCCATCCACGTTGGCGTGCAGACGCTGGCAGGGTGGTTCGCTAAATCCTTAGCAAAGCGCGCGCCCGCAGCAATCGCCGCACCCGTGGCAATCGCTTTTTGGGCGGCAGCGAGTAATTTTTTATTGCTTAATAGGCAAAAAACGTTGGCGAGCGTGGCGGTGGGTTTTTTTGCACTGCGATAATGTTCAAAACGATAGCGGCCGGCTTCAATGACTTCGATGATATGGCGGATGCGTTGCGTTTCATCGCAAGCGGTGACGGGTAATTCGGTGAGCGTGGTATGCAGGGTCGCAACAGCAGTCGATGCGACAGCCTTGAAGCTCGTTTCAATTATTTTACGGAAGTTGATGAGAGAGAGGGTTTCTTTGTCACCGCAGCCCACGAGTAATACACGCTCAGCTTGAATGCCGCTGAGATGATGCAGCATGAGTGTGCTGCCGAGCTTGCCATCGATTTCACCTTGTTTGAGCAAGCGGGTCAGGCGACCGCCGCACGCTTTGTCAATGTGGGCAGCTGTGGGGGATAGGCGCGCTTTTTCAAAAATACCGACGATAATGCAATCGCTGGCCACTGTTTCAGCCGCGCCAAGCCAAGTCTGGAATTTCATATCTGCTCCTCATGTTATATAATGCTTTACCAAACCGCCTATTCTATTGGATTGTAACGCGTCGTGAAAGTATGATCATCTCCCGCTATCTAGTTCGTGAAGTGCTGCAAACTTTGTTGGCAGTGACTTTTGTCTTGCTGCTCATTTTTATTAGCCAGCAATTGGTGCATTTATTAGATTATGTCGCCAGCGGCAAGATCGGCGCCAATGCCATGCTGCACGTCATCGCGACGATGATTCCGCATTTATTGATAATATTGCTGCCGCTCAGTCTGTTTCTTGCTGTTTTACTCACGTATGGCCGCATGTACAGTGACAATGAATTATGGATTATTCATGGCGGTGGCTATAGCATTTGGCGTCTCGCCAAGCTGACGGGGATACTGTCAGCCGGCGTGGCTGTCGTTGTGTTGATACTGTCGCTGTGGATTAATCCGTATATTGAAGCTGAGCGCCAGCAAGCCTTAGCGAGTGGGTCGATCGATAATATGCTAGATGCATTGATGCCGGGGCAGTTTAAAGATATTAGTAACGATGGCAGTAACCGCGTTATTTATGTTGAAAAAATCAGTCGCGACCATCATCGTGCGCGTAATATTTTTCTAGCCGAACAAAAGCCGCCGAAGGCGGATGCGCCAGCAAGTTGGATGGTGCTGGCCGCGGATTCAGGCTATCAACAAGCGGATCCTGCCACCGGTAATACCTTTGTCGTTGCGGAGCATGGCTATCGTTATGATGGTATACCGGGTAAGGCAAACTATGAAATTATTCAATTCGGCCAATACCGTGTACGTGTACCGGATATGCCCACCTCCCTCTTGGCACATCTAACGAGCGCCATCCCTTCGCGCATTTTGTTGCAACATTATCATGAAGCGGCACAGGCCGCTGAATTACAAATGCGCTTGTCCTGGCCGTTGATAACGATATGTCTTGCCTTATTTGCGGTGCCATTAAGTTGGGTGAGGCCGCGGCGCAGTCGTTATTTTATGTTGTTGCCAGGGATACTCGTGTTTGTCATTTATTTAAATTTATTGTTTTTAGCGCAAAAAATGGTGCAGCAACAAACTGTATCGATAGGCATCGGGTTATGGTGGGTGCATGTGTTGGCATTATTGCTGCCGATTGGCTTGATATTTTGGCGGATGAGGCAAATATGATCATAGGCATCTTGCAGCGCTACATTGCTACGCGCATTATTTTGATGACACTATTGGCATTAGCTGTTGTGACGGCGTTGAGTTGGGTGGTGGGTTTTTTAGGTGAATTACGCGACCTGGGTGGCAGCTACCAATTATTACAAGCGATGGCACATGCATTACTCGAATTGCCCTATAGCATCAACCAAGTATTCCCCATGCTGGTTTTGTTGGGCGGCGTGTTGGCATTGGGATCATTAGTCAGTCAGCAAGAATTAGTGGTCATGCGTGCTTCGGGTTTATCGCTTATGGGGATTACTTTTTCTGCTATTTTGGCCGTTGTCGTGTTGGGTGCGGGCTGGGTGGTGATAGGTGAGGGTGTTGCGCCGCATTTGCATTATTTAGCGGATATCCATAAAACGATGGATAAAAGTGATGGCCAAGCCGTTATTACCGCGAATGGCGATGAATGGTTGCATCAATCACATGTTTTTATTCATGTGCGCGTGATGCCGCATCAGCATTTGCAAGATGTTACACGCTATCAATTTGATGACCAGAATCGTTTAGTGCTGGCTGAGCATACCGATAATATGGATTATCAACAGGGTCATTGGTTGGCGCATCAAGTGGTGCGTACGATATTTAATCCGGATAATACGACGCGCAGTGAGCAAATCGCCAGTGCGGTGTGGGATATGCATATTAATCCGGCCTTTTTGGATGCGCACTGGATTCAACCGGATGAAATGTCTTTGCCGTATTTGTATCAATACATCCAACATTCTGCGCATAATGGCATGCGCGTGGCGGATTACAAGTTTTCTTTTTGGAAGCGTATGTTGCAACCGTTGACGTTACTTGTGATGCTGTTGCTGGCGATTCCTTTTGTGTTGGTGACGCCGCGCAGTGTGGCGATGGGGTGGCGCTTATTGTTGGGCGTGATCATAGGGTTTTCGTTTTATATTTTTGATGCCATGGTAGGTGAGCTGGCGATCTTGTTTCAAGTGTCTCCTTTTCTGGCGGCGGTGATGCCATTGGTGGTGTTTGCCGTGATTGGCGTGGTGTTGATGCGTAGGGCGCAGGTGAGGTGAGTTTATTTAATGTCGGGTAGATGTATTGATATTGTTTAATGTTTCCACTTACTATATTTTAATAAAACTTAGGAGAAACACATGCTATTACAAACGAAACGAAAAGTATCAGATGAAAATAAACGACGTGCATGCGCTTTGAAAGATGAATTAGAAATAAAGACTAAAGTGTCTGAAGAAATTATTGGCATAGTAAATCAAGGTAATAAAACGATACATGTGAATTCAGATGGAGACTATAGTGAATTCATAGAAAAATTTTCACATTTTGAGAGTACGCCAGGCGCAATAGATGACGCTGTGTTAGAAAAAGTAAAAGTAAATATCATTACGCGCTTTTCTGCCGAGAGGGGCGATGTAGGTGGGTTATATCAAAATGCGACGGAAATTGCCGATGCATATATCCGTCGATTAAAAAGCTTACGAGAGGGTAAGGATGCGGGTGCACGGCTCAATGTGATGGGCGATTTATGTCAATTTAGTGAGCTTGATATACAAGTGTCGGGACGTTTTCTTGTTAAATGTTGCAAATTTGCTTCACCTGAAAATATTTTTCCGCTTATACCGCTTAATCATAAAAATGTGTTTTATATTGATGAATTGCTGAAAATGTTGACGCCAGAGGATTTCATAAATCATACAGAAGTATTGTTGTCATTGGTTAAAAATCTTGCGAGTAGCCCAGATGAGGGAAGACCTTATCCCGACGCAGCATACATTCTTTCTATTTTACAGCAGTTGGAATTTGTAGAACCGACGGAGTTGTCAAAGCGGCGTGTTAGCTATTTAGGTCAACTTTCCTCACTTTATTCTGGTAATCTTGCGCCAATTGATTATTTGTTGAGTAAATTAGCAAAAAATCACCAGCTGACACTGGAACGTTTTGAGACATTATTGAAGTGGGCTGATTTTTCAATGGAAATTGTGGTTAAGCAAATTGCGAATGGCTGCGAGGTGCATGACGAAATTAATGCTATCGATAATGGCGAGTCCTCTTTCGTGAAAGGTGGCGCGCCTGATGATCAAAGAATGGTGGCGTCTGCGTGGGTAGTTAAACAACATTTTTTTCATAATAAAACGAACTGGCCTGCTTTTTTTGAAACGCTTTCTGAAAAAAATAAAATTGAAGCGAAAGCAATCTCTCCTAAAAGCCAGCCAGAACTTATCAGTAATATCTTGTCTTATCGATAAAGTGTATTAGGTGATGTGGTTGGTGTTAATGCCCGTACGTTATCTGTTTTTGATTGCCAGGAATTATGGATATTGTTGTAGATAGACCCCTCGTTGAGGGGTGATTTTTTCTGGGTAAGTTTTTTAGAAAAAGAGCTGCGAATTGAGCACACGGCTTCCTCTAGTTGAGTCAGCATGAGGAAACAATCTGTGATAACTTCTGGGTCATCTGACAGAAAAGCTTGTGGGCACTGTTTTATGCTTTGCCCATAGAGTATCAGTAGTGAAGTTACAGTATCTTCATTTCTTGAGGGGGCTTCATTTTCAGCAGTGTATTTAGTGTCTTCTTCGAGCTTGATATCCATTTCAGGATGAACCACTGTATGATCATTGGATAGTTTTTTCATGGCAATGACGGCATCCATAGCCTTTTCCAGCTCATCCATTGCGACATCTAAGACATCGATGTCTGCACAGCATGTTATACGCGCCATACATTTATCCTGAATACCAAAATCAGATCCCGCGGCGAGTACCATGTTATGTTTGCCAATTAAAAAATTTATAATATCATTATCATCACGCAATATATCTGTGCCCCATGTTTCAAACCACGGTTCGTCTTTATATATTTTACCAATCTCCCAGCCCAGCATTTCACTGAGATCAACTAACACATAAAATGTGCTGACGGGGAGGTAGTTATCGTCTGGTAGCAGCAAAATATTTTTTTCGCGTTGCATTTTTTGTAGACGCTGAAAAACATGCTCTTGTTTGGGGCCGTAAAAAGAAACAAGCCTATCTTGCATGACTTTTGAATGAGCGAGTTTTTCCATGGCGCAGGCGTAGATATATTGTCCTTCTATTTCAGCGTGACCGGTGGCTTTCACGTTGGGGTTGAGCAAGCAGTTTTTCAGTATTTCATCAAGTATTATTAATATTGCTACTCTTTTTGCACTGAGAGAGAGGGATTTGGTACCAGAACGCAAAATGACGAGGCGGGACATTATCTTGGCTTGAATTGCCTCAGGCAATCTTGCAGCGGCATTGACGAATGACGCGTGCTGAATCTCTGGCAAATAGTCTGTTACCTTATCTTTAGCAGCATCTAATGTATCGGCAGCTGCTTTTGCCGCAGCTCTGCAGGCTAACGTCATAATATTTTCTGGGCAATTATATGACGATATTGTGTTTTGCGATTCTTGTGGCCGAAATGCATATTTCTCTGCAGTAAATTTTCCGCCCGTTACATTAATAACGCTTTTCATTATGCTCCATGCCATTTTTTCTTTAAATGCGGTAAGTTCTTCTGTTGTTAAGATGGCAGCACCTATTTCTTTTTCAATCGCCAATTGTGCTGCATGATAAGCTTCTTTTGCTGCATTATCGATGGCCTTAATTTCATCTGCTTCTTTTTCTTTGAGAAATGTGGTGATTTCACTTGCGCCATATTCAATGATATCGGGCAATACGAATTGTGCAGGATCGTATGGTGTATTTTTTTCTTTTGCTGCTATCATTTGTTGTTTTGCTGCGAGCATTTGGATGGCGATATCGAAGCGCTGCATCTCAGTATATGCTTCGTCAATGGCGCAGATTGGCTGAACAAGGTCTGGCTGTTGCTGCCCTTGACTCATGCGTAGTGCAAAATCAGCATAATTGTCATCTGGTTCTCTTGGGATGGCCGGGAATTTAGCGAGTTCCGTGACAATCGCGTCCCATTCTTTTATATTACGTTGTAGTGAATAACCCGCTGGATCGTTTGAATTGACTTTTATGATATGCGGCACAGTACCGGTGGGGTTGCAAGGGAAGCATCCCAGAAAAGCGCAGATACCAAAACCTTCTGATGCAGCGTTTTCAGCCGCTCTTCTGATGGCTGCGGCGTTGAGGCGAGAGCCTTCTTCTTCCAATAAAGGAATAGGATAGAGGAAGTCTTCACCTTGAGTCGCATAGAGGGTGTAGTAAGGTTCGGGCGTTAAAATTTTATAACCATAAGGCTTATATGTTTCGGCAAGATGGTGTAGTAAATTGTGAATGCCCATGGAGCCACCCGCGGTAAAAAGAATATGCTCAGCACGAATGTCAACGCTGTTGTTGTACCACTTCTTCATGGCGCCAGCGATTATTTCGCGATTTTTTAACTCTCCAAAGACTTCACCATAATCCATTGCTTTTGATTGTTGTTGTTGCCACCATTCATCAGAGGCTTCTTTGATGCAGCGATCAAGTGGTGCTGTTGGCGTGCCGCGTCCGAGATAAAGTAATTTTATGTTTGTTTTTTTCTCATAGGCTTCTGCTTTTGTATAGCGCGCCATGACAGGATCCGCTTGATTTTTCGTATGAGCAGGTGGACTGTTAGATTCCAAATTTTCATTTATAACTTTGTTTTTTTCTACACGGATACTCAAGAATTGCTGGTTAAATGAATTGAGTGTAGATGCAGATGATGATAGTTTTGGTGAACGTTGTGTCATGTGAGCAGTCTCCTTTGTAGCTTGTTTGCTAATGCTACAATACGAGGCATCCTGCCGTAAATGTAGTGAAGTAAAACCCTGTAATCCTGGACGGAATATATTACTATGCTAAATGAGCAAGAAAGTCAAATATCTCTTAAGAATATTGCGTACATTTTAGCTGTTATGGCTGAAAAAAGTGAAAATGTGTATTGGTTGAGTAGTCCAGACTTAAAAAGTATTGCTTATGTCAGTCCTGCTTATGAAAAAATATGGGGACGTTCACGTGAGTCACTTTATGAAAATCCGGAGCAATGGATCCACTACCTTCATTCTGATGATGCAGTTAATCATCACCCTATTCATGCTTTAGCGCAACGTTTGCAGGAGGAAGGGGATAAAGCGCGTTATGCAGAAAATTATCGCATCATTCGTCCGGATGGAGAAGTGCGATGGATTGCAGATAGGGGGTTTCCTATTTATGATGATGCGGGTAATTGCTGTGGTCTAACAGGTATCGCAATAGATGTTACCAATGAAAAATTGATAGAAATCAGGTTAAAACAAGCTAAGTTAGAAGCTGAGCAGATGACGCGCCTGAAGTCCGAATTCATCCGTAATATGGAACATGACGTGCGCACACCGTTGAGTGGTATTGAGGGCTTAGCAAATATGCTTGCTATGGAAGAAGTCGATGCGGATAAAAAAGAATCGCTGGATCAAATCATGCGTAGTGCACGTGAATTACGCGATTATTGTAATTCGATTCTTGATTTTTCGCAGTTGGCTGGGGGCAAGTTAACGGTGCGTCGAGAGCCCTTTTCGGTGCGTGCAGTTGTCAAGCGGGTGATTAGCACAGAAGCGCCCGCCGCAAAAATGAAAAATCTTAGATTATCGTGGCATTGTGCGGAGGATATTCCCGAGGAAGTCATGGGTGACGCACCGCGTATTCAGCAAATTCTCATCAACTTAATGAGTAATGCGCTCAAGTTTACCCCTAAGGGCGAAGTTTCATTGACCATTAAACTACAAAAATCTTGCGATGATAAAGTGCAACTTGCTTTTATTATCAAAGATACCGGTATTGGTATCCCGCATGATAAACATGAAATGATTTATGAAAAATTTTGTCGTTTGAGTCCGTCTGATACCGGTGAATATGATGGCGTTGGCTTGGGGTTGCAAATTGTTAAACAGTTTGTCAATGAATTGGGCGGCTCGATTACGCTCAAAAGTGAGGTGGGGCAAGGTTCGACGTTTACGTGTTATTTTCCGTTTGAGCCAGTAGCAGTGGCGGCGGGTAGCGAAGCGGTGTCGTCATAGGGTAGGAGGTTACGGCTGAAGGGTTGCTATATTCCTAATGCCGTCGCTTCAAGTCGCGGTGAAAATTTTCGTGCACACCCAACATCAATAGAATTCTTTCTTTTTCGTTCCATTCATATGCTAGCAACATTTCTTGTTGATGAATTTTAAATTTATATATAAAAACATTCGCTAGGTCGCCGCGCTTTTCTTCGCCTAGCTCGGGTTGGCGAATAATGGCACGGATCGCATCTGCTACTTTCGATTGCTCAAATGAATGTAGCTTTTTATAGGCGCGCTTAAATGCCGGCATTTGTCGGACAATAATGTCAGCCACCGTTTTCCCCAAACTTAAAGGGTTCCGCTAATGCTCTATCCTGATGCTTGGAAATAAGCAAATCACGAATAAATTCAATCGGCATGTCGGGATTATCCAGAGCGCACTTTCCAATCATTGCCCAAAACTCAATTTGATTAGGAATAGAGCGGCATTCAGCACCCGCTACCATTTTGGCTTGATTATAAATCGTCTCATCAATTCGGATTGAAATACCCATAGGGTCACCTACCATAGTGTTTATTTACCACATTTGTAGTATAGCGTCTGTAGGTGAAAACGCAAGCTTTGCGGCAGTCAAGGTATTACGATTCTATCGCTTTTTATTTATTTCTCACAGGCGGCTGCATCAGGGGGCAGCAAGCCAATCAAAATTTGTAGATCAGCGCGATGCGTATGGTTGCTCAGCCACGGTACGCTAATAGGGGAGAGGACACGCAAGGTCGGGAATTGTTTGATAACCTGCGGCGGAAATTGCATGCCACTGAAAAATTGTTGGCGTGTATGGCCGCTGTCTTGAATAAATACTGCGCCATGACAGCGCACATCGGCTTCATGAATCCAACTGGCAGCCCGTGTATTCCATTCCGTCCACACCGCTGGCTGCGATTTGGCATAGAGTCCAATGTAACCCGCTGTATAACGGTCGCCAGCAACATAGCGTAATGGCGTATGAAAGTTATCTTGCCATGTTTTAATCACAATTGTTGTAATGCGTTCTGCCGGGTAGCTGCCATTGTCTTTTTGCCAGTTAATATAAAGATAAACAGTCGGTGTCAGTAGCAGCAAAAAAAAAGCAGCCGTCATAAATCTTTTTAATGCAGCTAACGTGATGCAGGGTTGCAGGCTGACCAATAAAAATAATCCCCACAATCCGGTAAATGTATTGCCCCATTCGCGATGCAACGATAAACCCATGGAAAATCCCAAGACGAGCAGTAATAATAGGGGGCCAAAACTGACCCAAAATAGAAAAAGCAAATCATTATTATTTTTTAGTCTGTCATGGCGATGATCATCAGCAAGAGACGCTTTCTGGGGAGGGAAACAGGCGATGCCGAGTAAAATCAGCGCGGGTAAAAAGCTCATCCCGGTTTCCGCCATAAAGCGCAGATTATCTTTTACTTGCGATAACCAACGCGTTTGTTGAAAACCCGCGCGCTCATCAAAAGCGTAGTGTAAAGTGGAAAAATGATGTTGGCTGAGCCAGATAAAATTTGGCGTGATAATCAATAAAAAAATCGCTAACGCTGCCCAGGTTTTTGCAGAAGTCACATAATGCCAACGTTTAGGGTGGCATAGAAAATACAGCAGCATGCTTATGGCAAATAATACGGCATCATATTTTCCCATTACCGCTAATGCAGTAACGGCGGCAGCACTCAACCAATAACGCCATTGTTCAGTATGGATGGCGCGATAAAATAATAGACTGGCAAAAGGGAGCAAGCCCATTAAAATATAATTGTCATTAAAGATTTGTAATTCTACGGTATAGCAGATACAGCCGACATACATCAGCACCGCGACGAGCGCCATCACTGCATTGGCATAGTATTTTCCCAGGCGCCAGACGGCATAAAAACCTGATGCAATAAAGGCGGTTTGGATGAAATAAATGCCTAAGCCGCTGGGGCCGGCGATGAGAATGCCAAAGTGTGCCAGCCAACCGGGTAACCACGGATTTTTATCATAACCTAAGCAAAATTGTTGCCCCCATGTCACCGCTTCTATCATGTCATCCGATAATATGGGACGACCGAACGTGGGCACGATCGTCCATATCAGCATATACACGGCAACAAATGTCCAAAAATAGCAGGACAATCTAGCGCGGGACAAATTGCTCGGCGTGGTGTTACGTGGTTCGCCGCTCATTTTTCATCAAGCTTCTTTTTCAATAATGCATTCAATTGTTGTGGATTGACTTTGCCGCCAGATTTTTTCATCGCTTGACCGACAAAAAAGCCAAACAATTTATCTTTGCCGGCGCGATAGTCAGCCAATTGCTGTGGATTTTCCTGCAACAAGGTATCGATTAAGGCAGCAATGGCGCCCGTATCAGTGACTTGGCGCAAGCCTTGTTTTTCAATGACTGTATCCACATTTTTTTCACCTTGCCACAAGGCTTCAAATACCGTTTTAGCGATTTTGCCTGAAATGGTATTATCGGTGATGCGTAATACTAATTGACCCAATGTATCGGCGCTGATCGGTGAAGCGCTAATGTCAAGGTCTGCTTTATTGAGCGCGCCAAGTAATTCACCCATCACCCAATTAGCCGCTAATTTTGGCGCAGTGGAGACTTTGGCACATGTTTCATAATAAGTGGCTAATGCGCGGTTGATTGTTAGCACACTGGCATCATACGTACTTAAACCATATTGCGTCATGAAACGTTCGTGTTTAGCCGCTGGCAATTCAGGCAGGGTGGCGCGCACAGCCGCAATTTGCTCAGGGCTAATGACTAAAGGCAATAAATCAGGATCAGGAAAATAACGATAATCGTTGGCTTCTTCCTTACTACGCATCGGGCGCGTTTCATCGCGATCTGGATCATATAAACGGGTTTCTTGACGGATGGTGCCACCATTTTCAATGACATGGATTTGGCGCTCCACCTCATGCTCAATGGCGCGTTCAACAAAGCGGAAAGAATTAATGTTTTTTAATTCGGTGCGTGTGCCATATTGATCCGACCCTTTGCGACGCACCGACACATTGGCGTCACAGCGAAATGAACCTTCTTGCATATTACCATCACAAATTTCCAGATAGCGAACAAGCGCATGCAAGGTTTTTAAATAAGCAACTGCTTCTTTAGCAGAACGCATATCCGGTTCAGAAACGATTTCCAATAATGGCGTACCCGCGCGATTTAAATCAATGCCGGATAATCCCTGAAAATCTTCATGTAAAGACTTGCCGGCATCTTCTTCTAAATGTGCGCGGGTAATGTGGATGCGTTTGGTGGTGTCATCCTCCAGCGTGATGTCTAGATAACCACGGCCAACAACGGGTAATTCAAATTGACTGATTTGATAGCCTTTGGGTAGGTCGGGATAAAAATAATTTTTACGCGCAAAAACGGACAGCGGCGCAATTTCAGCGTTTATGCTGAGACCCAAACGTATGGCCATATTGACAGCTTCGGCATTCAGCACAGGCAAGACACCCGGGAAACCTAAATCAATAATGCAGGCTTGGCGGTTAGGTTCAGCGCCAAATGCCGTCGAGCTGCCGGAAAATATTTTGCTGACAGTTGATAATTGTGCGTGGACTTCGAGTCCAATAACAGTTTCCCAAGTCATAATTAAAATCCTTCTGGTGAGCGAGTATGCCAGTCAGTTGCTTGCTGATATTGGTGTGCGATATTGAGTAAGCGACCTTCAGTAAAATAATTACCGATGAGTTGCATGCCAACGGGTAAGTTACGGACAAAACCTGCCGGCGCAGATAAGCCCGGTAAACCGGCTAAGTTGATGGCGATGGTGTAAATGTCTGCTAAATACATGCTGACGGGATCATTGGTTTTTTCACCTATTTTAAACGCGACGCTCGGTGAAGTCGGTCCCAAGATGATATCGACTTTTTCAAATGCGGTCATAAAATCCTGGCGAATTAAATGGCGAATTTTTTGTGCCTGTAAATAATAAGCATCATAATACCCACTCGATAAAACATAGGTGCCCATGATGATGCGACGTTTAACTTCAGCGCCAAAGCCTTCGCTGCGTGAGCGTTTGTATAAATCTTCCAGGTCGAGCGGATTTTTACAACGATAGCCAAAGCGTACGCCATCATAGCGCGCTAAATTAGAAGAACATTCGGCGGGCGCAATGACGTAATACGCGGGTATGGATAAATGCATATGTGGCAAACTGATTTCATGTAGTGTTGCGCCCATTTTTTCAAGGGTTTTAGCGACTTCTGCTAAGGTGCGAGCAACCTCGGGATCAAGCCCTTCACTGGCAAATTCTTTGGGTAAACCAATTCTTAAACCGGCAATCGAATCATTTAATGTTTTAGTATAGTCGGGTACGGTCACATCGATGCTGGTGGAATCACGTTCATCAAATCCTGCCATGCAATTTAATAGCAGTGCTGCATCTTCCGCGGTACGCGTCATGGGGCCGCCTTGATCAAGACTGGAGGCAAACGCAATCATGCCAAAGCGCGACACACGACCATAAGTCGGTTTCAATCCCGTTAGATTGCACAATGCCGCGGGTTGCCGGATGGAGCCACCGGT
>VFKI01000054.1 GCA_009885665.1 Gammaproteobacteria bacterium | reverse complement strand
CTTGAGCGATGGCAGTGCCGGTATCCGTTACGCTGCTGGTTGCATAACTATTTACAATGATTCCGCCGTTTAATAAGCCAATCAAGCCACCTTCATTATTGTTTTTACCTGTTACACTCGCGCTACTTGACGATTGTTGGATCAATGGCACATTGCTAGCATCATTACTTCTATCGATCACGCCAATTAAACCACCAACACCGCCATTACTTGGATTTGTTTGGCTATCGCTGACGCTGCCGCTGACCCAAACATTGCTGACATTGGCGTTGCTGCTGCCAAAGCCTTGTGAGGCAGTGAGTTTGCCCGCTAATGCGCCCGTCACACCGCTGGCACCGTTGATATTGACATTGAATAACCCGAGATTTTGTATCGTATTGGCATTGATATCGGCTTTGCCGAATAATCCAGTTGGGTTGCTGGCGCTGGCTTGGTTGATATAAAGATTGCTGATGACATTGCCATTGCCATTGAAGTTGCCGCTGAAAGGCGTGGCGGTGGTGCCAATCGGTGCAAAACCGGCACCGGAAGTGAGCCCAATCTTAAAATTGCTGCCCCAAATATCTGAAGAGCCGATTCCAGAGAAATCAATGTTATTTGCTAAACTATAGCTTGCATTTGTAGCCGCGGCGATGAGTTGCAATTGATGTGCATTGCTGATGGTCGTGCTGTATTCCATGGTCAATATAGGCCGTGTGCTGCCTGAAATAAAGATCCATGGCGTAGTGGGTAACTTCGCTGTGGGTAATAACGTAATGACTAAACTGGTGCTCCAGGCGGCGGTGTTGTTCATGGTGTTAGCAGTGGTATAACCTGAGACGTCTGAGCAATTGGCAATGTTACCGCAGCCTTGTGCGGTGTTGGAAATGCCTGAAGTTTGGGTATCCCAGAAATTCATTCCATTGACAGTGATTGTTGAGCCACTGGTGCTGCCAATCAGCCCACCCGTTTGGCCAGCCGCGCCGCCGGTAACTAATCCTGAGGCATAGGTGTAACTTACGGTCGTTGGACTGTTGCTATTTATTTTTCCGATGAGCCCACCGACCGCGCCTAATCCATTGAAATCATTCACCGCGCCAATTGAATAACTGTTAGTGATAATATTACCGATGCCGCTGTTATTACCCACGCTGCCAACTAATCCACCTGTGGTATTTCCTGAGCCAGCTGTTCCGCCATATCCAGTAACAGCTGCAACATTATAACTGCTGTTGATATAAATGTTGGCACCGGTCGAGCCGATGAGGCCGCCAGTTCCGTTGGCTACGTTGTTGGTGTTATTGTAGCCACTTACAGATCCTGAGACATAGACATTGTAAATATTCGCAATGCTGTTTATCGCGGCCGTGGCATATCCAATCAATCCGCCGGTATTCGCGCCGCCTGTTACATTAACATTAGTTAAACCGAGATCATGAATGGTATTGCCAGCGGCGAAATTCACATAGCCAAATAACCCAACCGTGCTAAGAGAAGAATTGGAAATATATAGGTTATTAATGACATACCCTTGGCCGTTTAAGCTGCCAGTAAATGATGTAGTCGCGTTGCCAACCGGCACAAATCCTTGGTTAAGATTAGCGCCACCCCAGATATCTGCGTTATAAGCTGCGCTCGTTGCTTGCGTTGCGGATAAATCAATATTGTTGCCAAGGGTATAGGTTGCGCCTAATGCGGCGCCCATTAATTGTAATTGATGGGCGTTGGTGACGGTGGTGTTCCATTCAGACAATAACATTGGCCGCGTACTGCCAGCAAACATAAACCAGGTGAAGTTGGGCGCAGTGCTGGTGGTTGAGGGTGTGCTGGAAATTGCACCCAGCGTGCCGGCCGTTGTGCCCCAGCCTAGCGTGGTCGTTAAATAACTGTAGTCCACGCTTTGTGCCGTCGTGATGCCGCTCAGGCCTGTACTTGTACTGCTGCTGGTGCCCACACCATTGCTGCGCCCCGAAGTGCTGATATCCCAGAAGCTTTGCGTGATTGTGGCGTTGCTGCTCTTGCCGATGAATCCACCTTGGTTAGCATTCAGGCTGCCGGCGACGTAACCGGTGCTGTAACTTTGATTGATTAGGCTATTTCCGTTGCTAATATAACCGATCAAGCCACCTTCGCCGAGCGTCACGCCTGTGTCGACGATCATGCCGGTAGCGTAGCTGTTACTTATAATCACTTGGCCGCCTTGCCATTGATTGGCTTGGAATTGACCGGTTAGACCGATCAAGCCGCCTTCATACCCGCTGCTGCCCGTTACATTGGCGCCACTCCAGATGCTTTGCATTAACACACCTGTGCTGTTTGCGCTGGTCAATTGGCCAATAACGCCGCCGGTTGCGCTGTTACTGCTGGCGTTGCTTTGCACATTGCCGCTAACCCATACATTGCTGATGGTAGGCACCGTTGCATTGCCTAATGCGTTCAGTGCGCCGACTAATGCACCGGTAACCGCGTTGCCTGTGACGTTGACATTATTTAATCCCACGTTTTGGATGGTGCTTACGCCAATATTCGCTTGACCGAATAATCCCACTGGACTGCTGTTATTCGGTAAATAAATATATAAATTGCTGATCGTGTACCCCTTGCCATTTAGGCCGCCGGTGAAGGATAAGTTTAAGGCGCTCGTACCAATCGGTGCAAAACCCGCACCGACTGCATTGCGCGCATTGGTGCCCCACACATCGGCTGGATTATTCATCGCCGCTTGTAAATCAATATTATTGCTCAAAGTATAGTTCACGGATAATCCGGCAGCCATGAGTTGTAATTGATGGGCGTTGCTAATAGATACGCTGTATTCACTGGCGAGTAATGGATACGTTTGGCCCGGTAAGATATACCAGGTCGTCACGGCAGGGATGGACTGCGGTAATTCAGTGATACTCCAGCCGGAGAAGCTGCTAGTTTGCATCATTTGTGTGCTGGTCAGACCGGTGATGCCGGTGCAGTTGGCTTGATAACCGCAGCCGTTTTTATAAACAGTTTGGTTGTTAACAATATTAGTATTGTTGATGCCACTGCTGGTGACATTCCAGAAGTTACCGCTTAAAGTATGTTGGCCATTGCCGTAACCGCCGATCAGCCCGCCGACACCGCTCTGATCCACTAGACCTGTGGCAGTATCAGAACCTTTGACAATGCCACTTGCCCAAGTGTTGGTGATACTGAAATTGCTGGCATAACCCACCAAACCGCCGGTGTATAACCCTGCGTTGCTAACATTGGCATAGCTATAGCTGTTGCTAATTGCGGCCGTCGTGTTGCTATTCAAATAACCGACTAAGCCACCGACGTTACTACCAGAAGTTGACGTACCATAAACATTTCCGCCGCTATACACATTGCTCAATAAGGGGGCGCTGTCATAGCCGATAAAACCACCGACATTCGTGTGACCATAGACAGTGCCGGTGAAATAATCGTTCAGAAATATAATACCACCGCCATTGCCACTGAAGTTACCAATGAAACCACCTACATTGGTCGTTCCATAAGTAACGCCATTGCTGTAATTACTAAAAAGGGAAACATTTGTTGCCGGGCTAAGCAGGCCAATGAACCCGCCGACATTTTGCAATCCAATCACTGTGCCCGAAAACGATGTGTTTTGTATGTTGCCGCCGGTCATATAGCCAATGATGCCGCCAATATTGGTATCATTCTCACCGTTAATGCTGGCATTGTTAACTGTATTGCTCGTTAATGTGGCGCTACCACTGAGCAGGCCGACCAGGCCGCCAGTGTTTTGCCCGCCTGTGAGGGTGCCGGAAAATGAAGAATAACTCAGGCTGCCGCCGCTCATGGCGCCAACCAGTCCGCCAATATCAAGATTCGTTGAGCCGTTGATCGTGGCATTATTCACGACATCATAGGTTAATGTGCCTGTGCCGCTGAGCTCGCCGATTAATCCACCGGTATATTGTCCGCCGGTGACGGAGCCGGAAAATGACGAGTAGCTCATACTGCCGCTATTCATGGCGCCAATCAGCCCGCCAATATAAGAACTCGCTGATCCGTTGATCGTGGCGTTATTCACGACATCATAGGCTAATGTGCTCGTGCCGCTGAGTTGGCCAATTAACCCACCGGTATATTGTCCGCCGGTGACGGAGCCAGAAAATGACGAGTAGCTCATACTGCCGCCGCTCATGGCGCCAATCAGGCCGCCTACATATGTGGATCCACTTATAGGATTACTGTTTGTGACGGTGACTGTATTGTTAGTCAATGTCCCAGTACCATTGAGTTGGCCAACTAATCCACCGGTATATTGTCCGCCGGTGACGAAGCCGGAAAATGAAGAATAACTCAGGCTGCTGCCATCGCTCATTAATCCAATCAGTCCACCGATATTCAGCATATTCGTTGATCCGCTGATGCCATGGAAATTGTTATAGTCGATGGCAGCCACTGTATTGTTGGTTAATGTTCCTGTGCCACTGAGTTTGCCAATTAATCCCCCCAAATTTTGTCCGCCAGCTAAAGCACCGGAGAATGAAGAATTGTTTAAACTACCGGCATTCATGAAGCCAACTAGACCACCAATGTTGTTAGTGCTTGAACCATTGATACTACCGCTGATAAAAGTATTTCCGGTTAATGCTGCCGTACCCGTGACTTTCCCAATTAATCCACCGGTGTTTTGGCCGCCAACGACCGCGCCGGAGAATGAAGAATTGATTAAACTACCGGCACTCATCAAGCCGATCAAACCGCCAACGTTGGTATCGGCAAAGCTATTAATTGTATTTATCACGCTGATTGTGCTGTTTATGAGTTGGCTTTGACCTGAATTCAATGTCGCCGCCTGTAATTGCGTATTTGAAAGGCCAATTACATTGTTATAACTGTAATTGTTTACCCCTGGATATAAATTGGTTACGAAGGTCGTTATGTTTTTTCCTGATGGAAATTGGGTCTGACCAGAAGAGGGAGAAGAGATAACAAACTGGGTAATAATAGGCGTTGTAGTCGATCTGTCGACAAAATATAAGGCTGTGGGTATCTGTCCAGCAACTGGTTGCACCAAAACAAAAACGCTATTGCTATTAGGGAAGAGGGTCGTGGTGGTGGGGGCTGACGACATTACACGTAAATCGTATCCTATGACTTTATTCCCTGTTAATGTTGCTGTCCCAGTCACTTCCCCAACCAATCCACCGAGATGCGGGCCGCCAGTGACCGAGCCTGAGAATGAAGAATCACTTAAAGTACCGCCACTCATCAAGCCAATTAAACCGCCGGTACTTTGTTGTCCAGTTATCGTTTGATTATTGGTTGCAACGCTAACATTTGCGATGTTGCCGCCAAGTAAGTTGCCAACGATTGCGCCGACGTTATTATTCCCCGTGATTGAGATATTGTTGAGTGATAGGAATTGGATAAAATCACCTAGCTGGCTACTACCATCGGCTTGCGAAAATAACCCAGTAGAACTGAGCGGGTTAATGTTAATTTGATTCGCGGTATTTTGCTGTGTGCTATTAATTTTCATCCCTGAGATGGAATAAAGCGTGTTGCTGTTTTCATCGTATTGGCCAGTCAATCGGCCAGTGAATGCCGAGTAGTTGCGTGAGATAGGTGCGCTTTTTGCTGTTAGGGAAAAACTGACTCGCGGCGCAATTCTAACATTACTATCATTAAAAACCCAATAAATAGTAGTGGAATACTCTGTGTATAAGCTTGTATAATCCTGAAGATCTGCGCCAATTGGAACAAAGTTGCCGGTATAATTCGGCACATAAGGAACATTTGCATTATTATTACCCCACACATCTCCAGACGCTGGCAGCGTTATATTGCTCGCAATTGTGTAATTGCTGCTTCGATCGAATTGCATGAGTTGCAATTGATGTGCGTTAGTAATGATGCGGCTTGAAGTGGGGTCTGTTGAATTACTGAGCTGAGGGCGTTCCATCGCCAACATAGGATAGGTGTAGCCTGGAATCATTAACCATGTCGCGCTGTTGATTTGAGCCGCGCTATTTGTAGGCGTCGCAATATTCCAGCCTGTTGGTGATACATAATAATATTGTAGGTAGGGAACGAGAATGGCAAGCAAGGTTAAACCAAACGGAGCAGTCACTGGCACTGTTAATAATATATCCGCTGCATATGCAGCGATCAATACTCGATTAAGCTCTTCTTGTGCAACATTGAAGCCATATTCATCGTTAACATGCGTAATCTTAGCATCCAATGGCAATTTTTGATGAATTTTTAGGAACGATAGAACATAGCCCACCTCTTGTTCACCATTATATTCAAAACTTGCAGGATCCATAAATTGTTGGTTGGTTAAGCCGGTTACGCCTAAGCAAGGTAATGTCCCACCTGCCGCAGCAGTGCCACATCCATTGGTTAAACCAGAGGTATCTTTATTGAAAAAAGAATTAGTGGCCGCATAGGTCGGCGCGGAGAGTACGGTAATTGTGGTCGCCACGCCATCGATGATGTCAGTTATTCCCAAAAGAAAGTTTAACGCTTCAAGTGTTTTTGATGCTGGTTTGTTCACTCTCTCAAGCACGCTAATCCATGATGATTGAATAAATGAAACATTTTTAATATTATTATCTTCTTTGTCGGGCGGCGGAAGCAAGGATTTTGCTAAGAATCTAACCGATGATGTTGGGCGCGCATTTGTTTTTATGCCTTGAGTAACTGAAGGTTTAAATTTAAAACCGTTTGTTTTTATATTGTGAATTGAATAAGCTGTGTTTATGTATTTCATAATCTTTTTAAACGCTCCAAGTCTTGCTTGAGTTACATTAATCCCCTTTGAGGAAGCTAATCCTTTTGCAAGGCCTAGCTTGTTAACAAATTTCTCTGGTAAAAAGTTAGCATACTTGATCCCTCCCTGATATGCAGATTTTACATAGCTAGTTTGAGTAGATAGAAGTTTAATAGCATTTCCAGCCTTATCCAGACCCTCCCTTACTACTATCTTACTTGTGTACTCTACTTGCTCTATGATTCCTGCTTTAAGCAAATTTTCTAATTTAAAGGTTTTGATCTCTGCTGCTGTATATTGGTACGATGATTTGATTGCTTGCCCAATTTCCGTCGAGCTTTTTCCCTTAATTTTTAATGCCACTCCTTTAAAAAATTTTGCAATTTTCACAAAATAAAGCTTTGCTCCAGCTTTAAGCCCCTCTTTTAATCCAGCTTTAGCCCCTACTGTTAATGCGTATTTAATCGTCGTGCCCAACGCTTTTAAGCTCGCGTATGTCTGCGGCCCAGTTACAACCGTTAATACCAGCGACAGTGTTCCTAATGCAGCCATGATTAATGGTTGAGTCACTAATGCACTGGTTTCCTTATAAAGTTGCGTTTGGTCTGTAATATCAGCTTTACCAATAAGTCCGCCGCAATAAGAAGCATAACCATTGCAAGTTACTTTTCCGCTTGACCAAGAAGAATCTACGACGGTCCCCGAGGTGATTTCGCCGATGAGTCCGCCCGTGTTGCTACTGAACTTATTGTTTT
>VFKI01000174.1 GCA_009885665.1 Gammaproteobacteria bacterium | reverse complement strand
CCCCCGCTTACCGGTAAGGGGTCTGTGCTGACTGGGGGCAATACAGCAGTGTTCGAGAGCTCTTCAGACTTAACGAGCATGAGTGAGGCCACTGCTTACTCGCCCAACACTAGGACATCAGTTATACAGAGCCTCACCGAGGAGAAAGAAGATCATACGCATGATGCGTTTATTTCATCGAAACAAGCGTGCTACTTCCCTGAAACGAAAACAATAACGGACACCGCAGTTGAATTTATGCTCGAACACTTTGACAATCCAGCTAATAAAAAGTATATGGAAGAAGATCAATGCCAACGTATGGAAGATTATAAAAAGCAAGTTGAAGAAAACGCGTCAGCTCTTAAAGAAGCAGAAGAGAATAAAAAAATTGCTACTAAAAAATATAATGAAATAAAGGATGGCATAAAAAAAGCTACAACACCACCAAAAATAACCCACGAGACATACGCTATTTCGTTTAAATCGAAAAATGCATTTGAAGCACCAAAAAAGACTACATCTGCTACAGAATCTAAAACAGAAGAGACTACATCTGCTACAGCAGTTAAAATAAAAAACGCAGAAGAATCCAGTAACCACCGACACAAGCCTCAAAAGCCCAAAAAAATATTTTATATACCAAAAGAACCTAGCCATTTAATGGCTTTTTGGGAGGAACACGGTGACAATGCAGAAAAGGAGTTTAAAAAAGGCCTAAAGAATCAATTGGCGGAATTAAGGGAACTGCTTTCAGATGCGCAAATTAAGGCGTCCGTGCCAAGCTATTATTGGGATGAAGCCGAACAAGATGCGTTGATACAACATCTGTCTGCATTAACCAAACAATATCAACAAGCAAAAAAAGAAAAAGACACAGCAACGCACGCCTTCAATGAAGTTAATCTTCGAAAACCCGGCATTCGTAACATTGCCTTTTTTAATATCGATATTATTTACCGCGGCACAAAACATGAATATTGTTTTGTTGCTTTAAGCCAATCACAAGATCCAGAACAGCAGCAACGTGCAGAAGAAATCAACGCGTCCCTCAGAAAAACTGCAGAAAAATTAAATAATAAAAATCGCGGCAACAACAGTCGCCAGTTTTGTGTTTTATATCACTACAGCTCAAGATTTCTCAACCTGCTAACGGAAGGCCGACATGCAACCCGCAGCAAGGAGCCTAATTCGCGACCTTGTTCCGAGGTGGTTATTGTCGCTGCCCTCCTTAAATTGATTGCAGTTTTATCGTTAATTGAACATCAAATAACGCAAAAAACAACACCACAATCTGACCCCGCCATACAAATACTTGCACCGGGCTCCATTAGCATGCTTTATCAACAGTTTGAAAATGCCGATAAAAAAAGTAAAGACTTTATTCAAACTAACGACCCCAACATTTTTTTCAAACGGCGCGATTGTTGCCCCGTATGTATGGACAATGTAGAAGTCATCAATGCAATTCAAATGTATGTTAGTGAAAATGCGCGTCTACTTTCTCCTGTCGCCCAAAAAGCGCTTATGCACATATTGGAAGAGGTAACCGACGGACATGCAGTTCCAGAAGGAATATTGAAGAAACTTTATAATGAAATTGTCGCAGAGCCATTAATAGGAGATGAACATAATTCAGAGGTAGCTAAACCCGTCGAAGGAAACAGCTTAGCACCCCCTGTGTCAAGGAAGTTGTCGTCTTCTTCGATGCATAGCACACATGGTTCATCTGTCATACCTTCGATAAATCCCACAGATGATGGTCATGATCAAAAATATACACCTTAACATCCATCGTAACTATGGGGAGAATTGCATTCATATCATTTGCGCACATTCTTAAACTAAAAAACCATCAAACTGCCGATAACTTTTAATCCTGATTGATTTTAACTTCTTGATTTTTAACGTATTTTTATTTTTGGAATGGGTTGTCTGTGCATTGGTAATGCTAACTTAGCGCCATTATGCTGAATGATTACTCATTACGCTTTATAAGCAGTCGCTTGACATGTATACTTCCATACTTAAGTAAGGATTTTATATGGACTCAGAAAAACATCTTAAAGATAATAGCCTTTTTAAGTCACGCCGTAGCTCTGCGGCGCTCTACGAAGACTTGCGAGAAGGTTTTAAACTGCTAAAGCAACCTTATAAAAATATCGAAATCCAACCGATGGATGATGATGCACCATTAGAAAATACAGCATTAACGCTCAGCGACCTAGAAGAAAAAAACGCCCCAACCATCACCGAAACGCTGAACCAGACTCCCGTAGAATCAGCCATGAAGCTATTTATCAAGCTTGCGCAAGAAATCTCTGAAGAAGATGCTGAAAAGATGCCCAATTGTAAAGCTATCCGCAGTAAAGCCTATTTTGGATTAGGCATGGGCTATTTACACATGCACAATTATAAAAAGGCCTTGTTTCACTACAAGTATGCATGGCAGCATCATTACAGTACCAGTCAAGCCGTACGTGATCGTTATGTTTGTTTATTTGATATGCTCGCGTGCAATGTCGCTATGCGTGAGTATGCTGCTGGCATTGAATGTTTTACTGAACTAGCAGAAATGCAGGAACGGTCTGAGTCGGTAAAAAAGTCAGACCGCCATAATGGCGCAAATGATATAAAGCGCGAGACGCAAGAGACAGCTGCATGGCGTTTTTTTTACTATGGTATATGCAGTTTTCACTTAGGCGATTATGAAAATGCCCAGGAAGCACTAAAAGAAAGCAACGCATTATTTAGCGCAGCGCACGCAAGCAAAAGTCATGAGACCAACGACGAACTCGCCCTTAATAATAATATTAACTGGCATGCAAATGTATTATTATTAATCATTCTGTCCGTTGAAATGTCCAACACCAATACAGCAGATCCAGCATCCTGTGAATCTATTCAAGATATGCTAGAAAAACTGAAAGATCCAATGATCTGCGCTACGGCAGAAAAGGCCGCCCTTTTATACATCGGTGAAAAAAAAGCAACCCAGCTGTCGAAAAACCACCCTCAGCTCAGGCCTATACTTGAGGTATTATTTAAAAAATCTCTTGCTAGCAAAAATACTTTTTCTCCATAGATTTCAAGCGGCAGCCTCCCGCTTGCGGGGGGACGGCGGGTGGCGCCTGAGCTGTTGCCCCTCACTCCCCAGCCACCATCATTTCATTCACTAATATCGAACCCGTTAAGATGTTGCCGCGATAATCCACATCTGCGCCGACTTCCACAATGCCCGCATAAATGTCATTTAAATTACCCGCAATCGTAATTTCTTCCACCGGATATTGAATTTCGCCACCCTCAACCCAAAAACCCGCCGCACCACGCGAGTAATCGCCCGTGACTAAATTGACACCCTGCCCCATTAAATCCGTTACCAATAAACCGGTATCCATGGTTTTTAATAACGCCGGCAAGTCTTTGTCCCCATGACTGACAATGAGATTATGCACGCCGCCTGCATTGCCGGTTGTATGCAAACCCATTTTACGCGCCGAATAAACACCCAGCGCATACATTTGCAAGACGCCATTTTCAATAAAAACATTCGATCGCGTCGCCACACCATCATCATCAAATGGTGAGCTACCCAACGCTTTACATATATGCGGAGATTCTGCTAAACGCATATGCGCCGGAAAAACAGGCGTGCCAATTCGATCCAGCAAAAAAGAAGATTTCCGATATAAGTTACCGCCGGCAATCGCCGAGGTAAAATGTCCCAGCAAACTGCGCGCTTCCTCTGCTACAAAAAGAACGGGCACACGCCGCGATGATAATGAACGTGCCCCCAACCGCCGTAACGTGCGGCTGGCCGCCTCACGCGCAATGGCTGCCGCAGGTGTTAATAAATTAGGATCACAAGACAGTGTATAGCTGTAATCGCGCTGCATTTCTTCACCCGCTTTAGCGATCAATACACACGCCATTTCATGACGCGAAGCGGGATAACAGCCAATAAAACCGAGCGTATTGCCATACGCATGCCAACCCGAAGTCGTTGAAATACTGACCCCTTCAGAATTTTCCAAGCGCGCATCGCTATCTAATGCCAAGCTTTCACACTGTATCGCTAGCTCAATGGCATGCTCAACGCTGATATCCCATGGGTGATATAAATCCAACGCCGGTAACGTGGTAGCCAGATCCGCCTTATCCGCCAAGCCCGCACACGCATCACGATCCGTAAAGCGCGCAATATTACACGCGGCTTTAACCGCGGCTTCTATTGATTCAGGCCGAAAATCACTTACGCTCGCCGCACCCATACGCTGATCAAAATAAACCGTCACATCCAGGCCGCGATCTTGGTTATATTCAACCGACTCAACTTCACGCATTCGCGCATTGATATTGAAACCACGATTAACGCTGATATCGATTTCAGCACTACTCGCGCCATGCGCTTTAGTCATCCTCAAGGTATCAGCAAGGACGGATTGCAAATAATCAGGATCATTCCATACATCAGTCATGTTTTTCTCATCATACAAAAATACAGTTGAAAGTAAGTAGATACATTTAAAGATTTATAGTATCTTGTATCGCGCGAGTTGTAACTACTTTGATTAACCAACGGAGAAAAACCCATGAAGAAAGTGATCGCATTATTGATCAGCGCTACCTTGGCCGGCACATCAATGGCTTATGCCGACGATGCCACCAGCACCCAAGGCGCGACAGATACCACAACAGCCACAACTGTGCAAACTGCTGATAACAGCCAAGCTACGCCAGCTGCTGCCGCGACTGACAAAGCTGCTGACACAAAAAAGAAAACCAAAGGTAAAGTACGTCACCATCGTCACCACCATCATGCCAAAAAAATGGCTAGTAAGAAAAAACCTAGCACAACAGGTACGACAACAGGTGGGACAAGCGACACCACGGGTACCGCAGCCACTACGACAACAACGACCAACTAGTTGTTGGGCTTTGTCATAACGAGGAGCGCGTAAGCATAGCCTCCTCGTGTGACGGCTTTTTATGGAAGCAAGATGCGGAAAGTGTGCTGCGCACTTCACGCCTTCCACCCTATCTTTTGTAATACCGACATCCCGCACCTTCGTCTTTTCTGATAACTCTTCGTTAAAAATGCGTTTTAAATGCTCATTTACGTGCGTGTAAACTGCGCTTTAAAACCCATTTTTGCCTCGATTTATACAAAAAATACTTTGGTGTGGAATGTCGGTAATAGATACGTTATTTCGTTCCGCCCACTGTCAACGCATCCACTTTCAATGTTGGCTGCCCCACCCCAACTGGCACACTCTGCCCATCCTTACCACAAATCCCAATGCCGCTATCTAATTTTAAATCATTGCCAACCATAGAGACTTGATTTAACACTGCCGGCCCATTACCCGTCAGCGTCGCGCCCTTAATCGGCGCCGTCACTTTACCATTCTCAATTAAATACGCTTCACTGGCTGAGAAAACAAATTTTCCTGACGTAATATCCACCTGCCCCCCGCCAAAATTCACTGCATAAATACCCCGTTTAACCGATGCAATGATTTCTTCTGGTGTTGATTCTCCTGGCAGCATATACGTATTTGTCATACGCGGCATTGGCGTACTTGCATAAGATTCACGCCGACCATTGCCGGTTGATTGCGTACCCATCAAACGTGCATTATGTTTATCTTGCATATAATTACGCAATATACCTTTTTCTATCAAGGTCGTGCACTGTGTCGGCACACCCTCATCATCAACATTCAAGGAGCCACGCCGATTCGGTAAAGTACCATCATCCACAATCGTGCATAAAGTAGACGCCACCTGCATGCCCATCCGGCCACTATACAATGAGGTTCCCTTGCGATTGAAATCGCCTTCCAAACCATGTCCCACCGCTTCATGCAGCAAAACGCCCGGCCAGCCGGGTCCCAACACAACAGGCATTACGCCAGCCGGTGCGGCCACTGCTTCCAAATTAACTAATGCTTGGCGCACCGCTTCACGCGCATATTCTTCTGGTAGTGTGCCATTATGGAATAGTTGATAATCGGTGCGGCCACCCCCCCCGGCATAACCTGTTTCACGTCGGCCACTTTGTTCAACCACCACGCTGACATTCATACGTACCAATGGACGCACATCAGCGGCAAGATGACCATCGCTCGCCATGATGAGTATCGTTTCATATTCTGATGCGAGACTGGCATTGACTTGAATGACCCGTGGATCTGCTTTACGCGCGGCAGCATCGACACGCTGCAATAAGCTGACTTTTTGATTTTCATCCAAGGAATTGAGTGGGTTGACAGGCAGATAAAGTGAACGCCCCGCAGTGGGATGCACCGCAACGCTTGCCAGCTGGCCTGCACCACGGCTGATGCTGCGGGCTGCAACTGCCGCTTGTTCCAGTGCAGGTAAAATAATGTCATCCGAATACGCAAAACCGGTTTTTTCACCACTCATGGCGCGCACACCTACACCACGATCGAGGTGAAAGCTACCGCCTTTGATAATGCCATCTTCTAAACTCCACCCTTCCGAGCAAGTTGATTGAAAATACAAATCAGCATTATCGATACCGCGCCCTGCTAAAGTGCCCAGTACTTTTTGTAATTGATTATCGGTCAACCCGGTGGGTTCCAATAAACTGTTACGCGCAATTTCAAGGAATTGTGCGGGAAGATTCATACGTTATCCTTGCCATGGCAAACATTAATGACAACCTTACCACAAGATACTTGCCTTTATAAACAAAATGCGCAAGAATCGGAATAACGTTGCGCTTGACAAGATAAGGATGTCGCCGTGAACCACTACCGCTCCCACCTTGCTATTCTATTAGCCGCACTTGTGCTTTCTGCATGCAGCCCCCCTCATCCCGTGAATCTCTTTTCACCCGCTGACCGTGTCCAAGGAAAAAAGAAAGACCCACTTACCGTGGCATTTTGCCCACGCGGCGCAAAACCCGCTGGACACTACACTGTCCTCGGCCAAGCGACCGTGTCAAAATTCAATGCGGCCGGCATTCGCCGTCAACAAGCCACCATCAACGATCGTCTTCGCTTGCTCGCCGCGAGCATGGGTGGCGATACCTTAGTGAATATAAACACGCACGGCAACACGGTTGTGGCCACGGTGATCTTGCATACGGATGTTTAATGTCGGCTTAGCGCGCTACAAGTTTTGTCGTCGTCTCCCGCAACCAGACTTCACGCTGTGCACCCGATAACAGCACGCCATGCTTTACAAATCCTTCCCAAATTGCCAATAATACTTCGGAACGCAGCCATGGGCGTGAGTGCACTTGGCGTAAATTGAGATAATAGCGCACTTCAAACTCCACCGTGCCTTCCGGCATTTCTTTTAAATACACTTCTGGCAGCGGTTCTTCCAACACATCACGGTGACTGGTCAATGCTTCCATAATAATTTGTTGGACATGGTGCGGCGATTCTTGTTGACTGAGACGAATAGGAATCACTGAGCGCACCACGCTGTCTTTCGCCGTCCAATTGGTGAAAGGTTTGGTAAATATTTCGGTATTGGGAATAACAACATCCATATGATCCCAGGTACGAATGGTAATCGACCTACCACCAATATGTATCACATCCCCTTCAAATGTGTCCAAGGTAATCATGTCGCCAATACGCAGCGGCCGTTCAATTAATAATAAAAATCCGCAGGCAAAATTGTTAACCAAGTCACGCAGTCCCAAACCTACACCGAAGGCAAATGAACCTGTCACCCAGGTCAAGGCATTTAAATTAATACCCAATAAGCGCAATGAAATAAGAATACCAATTAAAATCATCGCATATTGACTGAGAATCGCCAAACTATTCCGTAATCCCAAATCGCGCGTACGTGACAATAATAAGCGATACACAAATTCGCGCGTCCAACGCGCTGCCCACCACAATAATGAAATCGATACCGTTAATTTAATGACATCCAGTGGTGTAATTTCGACGCTCATCACACTGAGCAAACGATAATGCAACAGTGTCCCAAAACGTGCAACAAGCGTAGATTGTGCATCCCAGCCACATAATAAAAATAACACTGCGCATGCTAATAACACCAATAATACCCGCAGTAATTTATCGAGGGGTTTTAAAAAGGCCTCCGTCCACAACCAGCCATTGGTGACATGACGAATCAATAACTGCGAAACACGCTCCATGCCTTCATGCAATACGCCGCGACAAATAAGATAGCCGACCAACACCAAGATAAATAAACTTTCATACCCCGAAATGGTCATGACTAAATTGACAAAACCCGACAAACCGATCACCGAATTTATCAATAATAACAAAGGAATTAAGATGCCGAGCATCGATACGGCACGGCGTACATTCACGTGTTTTTCATCTACCTGAACTAAAATGATACCAGGCAATAATTCACGTTGTCGCAACAAAAAAACCGCCGCAATCAATAAAAATAATAAAAATAAACGATTTGATAGATCCAACAATTGATAACTCACCGGCAATTGATGCATAAACAACATTAAGCCAGTGACAATGCCGCCTAATAAAAAAAGTCGGCGCAATTGACGATATAAACGCACATCATGACCCGCATAGTTTAATGGCGTTTCCACTAAATAAATACGCGTCACCGTCAGTGAAATACGCGCCACCAACCAGACGATCGCCACATTAACGAGCGCCAGATAATTCGGTAAAGGCACCGTCAACAGTTCCACTAGCCACGCGGCATTGAGCAATATAGCGACATCTAACCCTACGCGGCGCCCTAACTGGCACAACACAGCGCTCAAGCTCGCGTAATCACGTCGTGTTGCCGTACGTGAATGTAAAAAAAGATATAAGCCAAAGATCAATGTTACCCATAATACTTCCAACACAGCTATTAACAACCAGCGCGCCAGGCTACAGCGATGCGCCGCTTGCCAAGTGGCGGTCACAAAGCTTTTAAAAACATGAAAGGTTAAACTCGGCAGGGATAATAGCTGTTGACCAAGATCCAACCATGCGGCTAAGTTTAATCCAGGCAAACCTTGACGCGAAGCAATGCGTTGCTGCATCGCTGCAGAAAGATTTTGTTGGAAATCAGTCAATTTTTGCTGCAAATTTTTAATATCTCCTTGCGCCGTTTGATATTTAACAAGTAAATCATGCAATGTTTTTTGTTGACTGGCCATGAGCAAGGTCCGCACGCTTGCATTTTGTGCGGCTAAACGCCATTGCGCCTGTAATAGCTCACCACGATGGTTCAGCAAATTTGCTAAAGTATCTAATTGGTTGCGTATCGCAGACGCTTCACTGCTGACATCATTTAATAATGCCAGTGGGCTGGCCGAAGTAATGGCTGTGCCCAATTGCTCAATTTGATTTTGATAATGCGCTAGTAATATTTTCAGATAAACAAAATCAACATTGGCGCGCGTAAAAAGAATAGCATTTTGTGCATGGTGTATGGCGCTAAGATCAATATGACTCGCGTGTTGTAATTGATCTAACTGCGTTTCTTGCTGAGCCAATTCTTTTAACCCATTATCTTGCTCTGCTAAAAATATCGCTTCCGCATGTGTCTGCCGTTCTTTTAATTGTAGGGTGGCTTCTGAATTTGCCTGCGTCTGCAGGTGCCCGTTTGCGGTAATATAAAAGTTTAAAATATCGCGCCGCGTTTTTTGTAAGCTTTCTAAACTCGCCGCGCGCTTACGCTCATCTGCTAATAAATTGGCTTGCGCCACCAAGTTGTTATGTAATTGACTCAAATCTTCCGTACCATGCGACGCACGTTTTAAACCAAAGATGCCAACCGCATTAAGCTGCCCTTGTAAACCCGCAACCGTTTTTTCTAGCCGGCTGACGGTCTGTTGCGCTTCAGCCAACTCAAGATCGACACTGGCTAACTCAGCGCGCGCAATATTGATATTCAACGCGGCTTGTTCAAGCATCTCCTTACTCACATGGCTGGTGAGCACAACCGGCTGTTGGTGCAATAATTGCAATTCACTGTGCGCACGCGCAATCCGATCACTTAACAAATTCAACGGACGCGAAAGTTCGCCGGAGGGGCTAAGGGAAGTTTTGGCGTATACCATGGTGCAGCTACAGAGGATAAGCATGACTGCAACGAGCCATTGGTATCTTCTACAAAAGAGCGCGCGGGCGATGGAGACTGAGCTCACGGCAAATTGCCATCGCATAAAGCACCCTAGCAGATATAGAAGATACGACCTGTTGTTCTTATTCCATTTTATATACATATTCAGTTATTCCATTTTATATACATATTCAGTGTATCTCCTACATAACACAGGGTATAAGGCTGCGATGGGGTGGGTGTCGGGAGGGGAGAAGCGCAGCTCTCCCCTCATGACCTCATCTCATGCAGTTTGCCGCGGGCTCAGTTCTTCTACCCTATCTTTTGTAACAGATACTATTCAGCGTACCTCCTACCGCGCCCTAGCTTTTACAGATAGGTACGAAAATACCATGAAAACGCAATCTCTGCCATAATGTTAGACCTGACTTTTAAGGATTTCTCACTATGCACATCAGCATGTTCGACTTATTTTCCATTGGCATCGGCCCCTCTAGCTCGCATACCGTCGGCCCCATGAAAGCAGCGCATAGCTTCACCCTTTTTTTACAAGACAATTACCCCCTTCAACTCAAACGCATCAAAGTTGAATTATTTGGTTCACTGGCATTTACCGGTCGCGGCCATGGTACGGATCTCGCTATCTTGCTCGGTCTCGAAGGCCATGCGCCTGATACAGTTGATCCGCATTTCATTCGATTGCGCGCACAAGAAATTATCACTTCACACACGATTCAGCTACCCGCTCAGCCATCCCTTCCCTTCCATTTAGAACGTGACTTACAATTTAATTTACGCGACTTATTACCCGTCCATACGAATGGCATGCGTTTTAGCGCATATGACGCAAACGACACCGAATTATGTCATAAAATTTATTATTCCATTGGCGGTGGCTTTATTATCGACGAAACAGCGGCTGCCGATCACCCCGTCAACGATACCACCCTCCCCTACCCTTTCAGCACGGGTAAAGCCTTATTAGCGCATTGCGCCAAGCATGACTTACGTATTGATGAAGTGATGCTCGCAAATGAAACTGCGTTACGACCACAACAAGACGTTATCGATCGTTTGCATTTAATTGCGCAGACCATGCGTGCCTGTATCGAACAGGGCTGCACCACCGCCGGCACTTTGCCCGGTGGACTCGGTGTGAAACGTCGCGCGCCCGAATTATTCTATAAATTGCAAAGTCGCGGTCGTCCCGCCTCTTATGACCATACTGACAGTATGAGTTGGTTAAATTTATATGCCATTGCTGTCAATGAAGAAAATGCGGCGGGTGGACGCGTTGTCACAGCGCCAACGAATGGTGCGGCGGGCATTATTCCCGCGGTCATGCATTACTGGTTAGACTTTAATCCACATGCCAAACGTGAAGACATCGTGCCATTTTTATTGACGGCCGGCGCGATCGCCATTCTGTATAAAAAACAAGCCTCCATTTCAGGTGCTGAAGTGGGTTGCCAAGGCGAAGTCGGTGTGGCATGTTCGATGGCAGCGGCAGGCTATGCGGCATTATTAGGCGGCAGCATTTATCAAATTGAAAATGCCGCAGAAATTGCCATGGAACATCATTTAGGCATGACCTGCGATCCCATTGGTGGTTTGGTACAAATCCCCTGCATTGAACGTAACGCAATGGGCGCAGTCAAAGCGGTTAATGCCGCACGGCTGGCTTTACTGGGCAATGGCGAACATTATGTCTCATTAGATAAAGTGATCAGCACCATGCGCCAGACGGGTAAAGACATGATGACAATTTATAAAGAAACATCGCTGGGGGGATTGGCTGCGAATTTACCCGAGTGTTAAATGTCGGCCTACACCTTCGTCTTTTTTGATGATGACTGATCATACCCTAAGATTTAAATTTGACAGAGCACTAGTGCTTTTTATGCCTTAAACGCATCTTACGCAATTGATTCAGGGTCAAGATGGGCCCTGATAATGCGTAACCAAAAAACACTAGAAATAATACATGGGGTGGATCAACTGCAATACCCGCAATAATTAATACGGCAACAACTGCCGCTAAAAATGATACACGGCCACTGAAATCAATTTGCTTGAAACTATAAAAACGGATACGGCTCACCATCAACGCACCCATGAAAAATGTCACGACTGCCGCAGGAATAGCTGCATAGCCGCCCGGTATCGCATAGCGATTGCCCAGCCAAACTAAACCAACCACTACCGCTGCCGCAGCAGGACAGGGTAAGCCTTGAAAATAACAGCGATCTTCATCATGTGACTGCGTATTAAACCGTGCAAGACGCAACGCTGTGGCGGCAGCATATAAAAATGCCACCAGCCAACCTAACTTACCCAAATGAATCAACGACCAACTATACACCATCAACGCGGGCGCAATCGCAAATGCCACCATATCAGATAAACTATCGTACTCTGCACCAAATGCCGTCTGCGTATGTGTCAGTCGCGCCACGCGACCATCCAACGTATCCAAAATCATTGCAATAAAGACTGCAATTGCCGCAATTGGAAAATGCCCTTGCATGGTCGCCACAATCGCATAGAAACCACTAAATAATGCCGCCGTCGTAAAAAGATTCGGCAATAAATAAATGCCGCGCGGACGTTGCCGCGCAGCAGGGGTTTCGATGGGATTGATATTTTGATCGTCGCTCATGGACTTTCCTTATTTAACATCCAGCAATAAGCGATTCAGACGTTGCACAAATGCTGCTGGATCGGCCAGTTGCCCCCCTTCAGCCAACATCGCTTGGTCAAACAGAATTTGCGTCCATTCAGCAAAGCGGCTATCGTCTTGTTCAGCTTTAAGACGCGCAACCAAACCGTGCTCCGGATTCAATTCAAAAATGGGTTTAACTTCCGGCGCCTGTTGCCCCGCGGCTTTCAATAAGCGTTGTAATTGTATACCCATATCATTGTCATCTGCGACCAAACAGGATGGAGATTCAGTTAAGCGATGCGACAAACGCACATCTTTAACGCGTTCACCCAACACGGTTTTGATGCGATTAATGATGGGTTCAAAAGTGGTTTTACGCTGTTCGTCCACCGCCGCTTCAGCCGCTTTTTCTGTTTCACTTTCTGCTACACCAATTTTAGATAAATCGACATCACCCTTAGCAACTGACTGCAAGCCTTTTTCTTCATATTCACTCAAATGACTTACCAACCATTCATCCACACGGTCATGCAACAATAAAACTTCCACCTGCTTTTTACGGAAGATTTCTAAATGTGGACTGGCTTTCGCGGTGTTGAAGTTTTCTGCGGTAATATAATAAATTTTATCCTGCGTCGATGGCATGCGTTTGATATAGTCATCCAATGAAACATTTTGCGTCGACGTATTGGTATGCGTACTCGCAAAACGTAACAACTTGGCCACGCGCGCGCGGTTGGCAAAATCTTCTGCCGGTCCTTCTTTTATCACTTGACCGAACTGTTCCCAGAATTTTTGATATTTATCCACATCATCTGTCGCTAATTTTTCCAGCATATCCAGCACCCGCTTCACCAGCGCACTGCGCAAACGGGGTGTAACCGGATTTTCTTGCAGGATTTCACGCGAAATATTGAGTGGCAAAGCCCGGGTATCAATCACGCCGCGCATGAAACGTAAATATTGTGGTAGAAATTGATCGGCCTGATCCATAATAAAGACGCGTTGCACATACAACTTCAAGCCATGCGTCGTTTCACGTTGCCAAAAATCATAAGGCGCGCGCGCGGGTAGATATAACAAGCTGATATAATCTAAGTTGCCGCCTTCCACTTGATTGTGCGCATACGCTAACGGCGCTTCAAAATCATGGGCAATATGACGATATAAGTCATGGTACTGTTCTTCCGTTACGGTATTTTTTGCCAAGGTCCAGAGCGCTGCCGCACGATTAACTTGTTCCCATTCTGGCACAGCGATGACTGTTTCATCTTTATTTTCTGTATTTTCTGTATTTTCTGTATCATTTACGGTAGCTGTTTCTGGTTTATGCATAAAAACCGGTAAATTGATGTGATCAGAATAACGCGTCACGATCGTACGTAACCGCCAGTCACTCAAGAAATCATCTTCATTTTCTTTGATATGCAATACAATTTCCGTACCACGCGTGGTTTTTTCGATATTTTCAATGGTATATTCGCCCGTACCCGCCGACGCCCAGTGCACGCCATGCTCCGCCGTCAAACCCGCACGGCGCGTGGTAACGGTGACTTTATCTGCAATAATAAAAGCCGAATAAAAACCAACGCCAAATTGACCAATCAAATGGGCATCTTTCTTTTGATCACCCGTTAATTGCGCGAGGAACTCACGCGTGCCAGACTTAGCAATCGTGCCCAAGTGACTAATGACTTCTTCGCGGCTCATGCCTATACCATTGTCAGTCAGCGTGATCGTGCGCGCTTTGGCATCGACGGTTAAGTATACTTTTAAATCTGACGCATTTTCATACAATGCAGCGTCAGTCAACGCTTCAAAGCGCAGCTTATCACACGCATCGGCTGCATTCGAAATCAATTCGCGCAGAAAGATCTCTTTGTTGCTATAAAGAGAATGAATGACAAGATGAAGTAACTGCTTAACTTCTGTCTGAAAGCCTAGGGTCTGTTGTTGTGCTTCTATGGTCATGGTATTACAAGCTCCGTAATGGTAATTGTTCAGGTACCTTAGGCGAACGGCCATCTTTGGCCAATCTTTTGCGAAAAATTGTTTCAAAATGCTCACATACTTCTGTGTATGCTCCGCTTTTTCAGCAATTTTTCACAAAACCTTGGCTCAAATCTGGCCGT
>VFKI01000163.1 GCA_009885665.1 Gammaproteobacteria bacterium | reverse complement strand
GCCAAGTGTGGTCTCGCCATTTTATTAGCACTGGCGCCTTTTTTTGTGCCATTCATGCTATGGAATGCAACCAAAAAAGTATTTGATTTCTGGCTTAGCATGCTTACCGCTTTTGCTATTTTACCTATTTTGGTAACCGCAACTATGCTGTTCATCAATCCATTGTTTAAGCTTGGCGTAGCACAGATTACGCCTGATGCAGACGGTATAGGTATCTCATCACTTTCCTTGCTGATATTAGGTTCCATTGTTTCTATGGCATTTTTAAAGAAATGCGCAGACATGGCGTCAGGTTTTGGTGGCGGAATGAGTGTCAGCAGTTTGGCTAGCGCAGCAAAAGCTTTGGATCATGCTGACCGTCTGTCAGGCTTTAGAAAATTACGTGGCCATACAGCAAAACGTGCTGGCGAAAAATTCGCCCGTATGCGGCAGGGTAAGACGCATATCATTCATTTCTGATAATTTTGCGTATGGTTAATGGTAGAACGGAGTAAGCGATGAAACTGAAGGTGAAAATTTTAACGCTGTTACAGCGGATTGCAGCGGCTACGCAACACTCACCAAAAAATATAGCTGTTGCCACAGATAATAGTGCCATCCATCAAAGTGAAAAAGAAAGCTATTTTTGTGATGCAAAAGATTGGGCATATGAACGTTTTCAGATGCAAGAAGTTATGGCCAATCGTTGGCAGTTGGCATTCTGGTGCATGCTGATATGCTGCTTACTGTTAGTGGTTGCCATTTTTGTCATTTTGCCATTAAAAAGCTGGGAACCTATTGTTATTCGCCGGAATACCATAACAGGTGAAGTCAGAGTTGATCCCGCGCGGAGTCATTTTTTACCGGAATCTGCGGCAGAGATACAAAGTGATCTTGTGCGCTATGTTATTGCGCGCGAAACATTTTCTATGATGGATTTAAATAGCCGCATGCTTCAGGTAATTTTTTCATCTTCGCCTTCTGTCGCGCATAATTATCAGCATCTACTGACTGCAACCAATCCGCATAATTTAATTGCTCAATATGGTGAGAATGGATTACGCACTGTAAAAGTGCAAGATGTCATATTTATTGATGCAGCTGTGACGATAGCTAAAAAACAGGCTAATCAGACAGCCAAACTTCCCACGTTGGCTAAAGTAGACTTTGTCTCGATTGAAACCATAGGCCAGCAAACCCAAACAAAATATTGGGTCGCGACCATACGCTTCCGTTATCTCGGTACGCCTAATACGCCAGAGGCTGCATGGATTAACTGGAATGGTTTTACCGTCATCAATTATAGAGTCGATCAGCGCAACTTATAAACGATTTATCCATTTCTTCCCTGAACACATCCCACAGTAATAAAGGAACCCCTTATGAAAAATAGGAAAATATCCGCTGCTTTTGTATCTCTCATGCTTTGCCTGCCACTGGCAGCGATAGCGAATGAACAGCCTGAATCATTAGCAACTGATGCGCGCATGAAGGTCGTTAATTTTGATCCAAACAATGTTGTCACCATTCACGGTAGCCAGTTAGTACAAACCAGTTTGCAGTTTTCTGCTGATGAATCCATTGTGGGCGTTGAAGGCGGTGATGCCGCGGCCTGGTTAATTGCTATCAATAAAGAGCGTCCTAATATTTTGTTCGTGAAGCCTGCGGTAGATGCCTCAGATACAAATCTTGCGGTGATCACGGATAAAAATTTTTACCATTTTCATTTGATCGCTAAACCACATGGTAATGCTAGTAACGCTGATATTACCTATAACGTACGTTTTGTTTACCCTCTGGTAGAGCGTGCCGCGCTTTTAAAAGATTTACAGATTCGCCGCACTGAGCGTAATAACGTGGTCACCGATGCGCCTCTTGATCCGCTAAAAGTTAATTGGAATTACTCCTATGGCAGTGGGTGCGCGCATGAGTTTGTGCCAATTCATGCATTTGATGACGGAAATTTTACCTATTTTGAATTCCCACATCATACTGAAATTCCCGCGATTTTCACCGTGAACCGTGCAGGCAAGGAATCATTGGTTAACTGGCATATGCGTGGTCGCTATGTTGTTGTACAAAAAATTGCGCATCAGTTCAGTATGCGTAGTGGCAAGGCAGTCAGCTGCGTATTTAATGATGGTTATCAGGCATGATGGGAGTAAACCATGAGTGAAATAAATGAAACGCAGCAACAAGTGAATGCAGGTAATAACAACCCGCCTGGCATGGTGTCGCAAGTTGCTTCCACCTCAAATGCGGGCAAAATTGCTGGTTGGATTTTTCTTGGCATCATTGCAATTCTTATGCTGTTTTGGACGTTTCATAGCAGCAACAATTCACATAGAAAAGAGCAAGAAAGTGCTGCAAATGATACGCCCGATTACAATCAGGGAACAGATACGACGACAGGTGCCGCTCGGACAACCAATAACAATATGATCGTAAAAATAGAAGCGGAGCGTCGTCAGATAGAGTTGGCTAAACTGCAAGGTGAAATCAAGATATACCGTATGCGTCAAGCCAGCGCGATTGAAATGTATGCTGGCGCACCACGTGCTGTGAGTAGTGGTGCATCCGTTACTGCCGAATCAAGTATATCAGGTATGCCTGGCAGCAATCTGCCATTATCTAATACCGAAGTGAATCGTTTGAAAAATATGCTTGGTTCTAATGATAGCGATACCAACACTGCTTTCCAGCAGCGTGCCAGCAACACAGGCGTTGAGACAGCCGCAGCCACCCGTATTGCACACACTGACTTTACGGTAACCCAGGGGACATTGATTTCAGGTGCATTGCAAACCGCCATTAACTCTGATTTACCCGGTATGGTTAAAGCCAATGTGAGTGAAGACGTGTATGCCACATCAGGGGAACGGGTATTGATACCCGCGGGTTCTACATTGATCGGGAAATATAGTGCGGGCATATCGATGGGGCAAGAAAGGGTTTTTGTCGTTTGGACACGCCTGATTCGCCCGGATGGTATCGATATCATGCTGGGTTCGCCAGGTACTGATTCATTAGGTCAGGCGGGTTTAGGCGCCGACAATCTTGACACGCATTTTATTCAGCGCTTTGGCGAAGCTTCGCTCTTAAGTATTATTGGCGCAGGTGCAGCCACTGCCGGTGTCAGTAGCGGTGATCAGTTTAATTCTGCCGCAGCTTATCGTGCTGGCATTGCCAACAGTTTTCAGCAGTCAGCAGCCGCTTCGCTTGGAAACTCAATCAATATCAAGCCGACCATTCACGTTTGGCAGGGTGCGCGCATCAGCGTATTCGTCAATCGCGATCTGTCATTTTATAATGCGCTGGCGAATGTTTGATGGAAACAATTACTACTACCAAAAACATTGATGCATTACTGGCGTATCTCGCACCATTGCACAGCCTACTCGAAGATGGCGGCATCAGTGAAATTTCGATTAATGAACCGTATGCTGCATGGATTGAAAAAGGTGGTGAAATAAATCAGTTGGCGCTGCCAGCGCTTTCGCTGTATTGGTTGCAGGGATTGGCCAATTTGATTGCTCGCTATTCCGAACAGCGCCATGATGAAACAATGCCTTTGTTATCAGCAAGCTTGCCACAAGGACATCGCGTACAAATCGTCATTCCACCTGCCTGCGAAGAAGGTAAAATTATTTTTTCAATAAGAAAGCAAGTGGTGCGCAATCTATCATTGAATGATTATGTTACGACGGGCGCATTTACCAATACACGGCCTTACTTTATTGACAGCCCGCGTATCCATGCAGTGTTAAATGACACTGAAAAAAACTTGGCAGCATTATTTGATGCAAAAAATTATACTGAATTTTTACAAAGAGGTATTGCTGGGCGTAAGACTGTATTGATATCTGGCGGTACCGGTACAGGCAAGACCACATTTTTAAATGCCTGCATCAAAGAAATTCCGCTCTATGAGCGGATGTTGACGCTTGAAGATATCCGTGAAGTGGATATTCCCCATAAAAATCGCGTGCATTTGCTTGCTTCTCGCGGTGCACAGAGTATGACAAATGTGGGGATGCCGCAATTAGTGGAGGCGAGTTTACGCCTACGTCCTGACCGCATCATTATGGGTGAAATTCGTGGCGCTGAGGCAGCTGATTTTATCAATGCAACAGCGACAGGGCATGATGGTTCCGTTGCCAGTATTCATGCATCGAATCCAGCCATGGCATTCATGCGTCTTGCACATATGGTGAAATTAAATCCCGCACAAACTCAATCACGTGAAGATATTCTTGCTGATTTACACGCTATTATCGATATCGTGGTACAGATTGAACGTATACGGATAGGCAATCAATATAGCCGCCATATCTCGCAAATTTACTCAGCGTTTAATCCGCTACCCAACGCAACGGGAGTACGCTGATGCCAGCTAGCGCGTTACTGATTCATGGTGTACCAGTAGGATGCATTAATCAGGCAGCCGTTCATTATCTGGTACCCGCGCGCGTTATTGTTTCGGTATTGGTAACAGAGGGTGCCGCTCCCGGCATTGAAAAACATAATAAAAACGGTACATCTGATCTAGGCGCATTACAGATCAATTCAAGGTGGTTGAAAGTATTGCAACCCTATGGCATTACGCGTGATCAATTAAAATATGATCCATGCGTTAACGTAATGGTTGGCGCATGGATACTGGGTAAGAAAATGGCTGGTGCAGCAGGGCAGGGCGATTATTGGCATGGCGTCGCCGCTTATAATTCTATAACGCCTGGCATCAATGCGGCATACAAAACAAAAGTGCGAAGAAATTATCGTATTTTATCTGCTGCGTTGGATGGGCGTATTTTTACATGACTAGCCTACGCCAATATATGGGTGAATTATTGCGATATGCGTGGCTGACTGTCAAAAAGTATCCGCGCGAATCCTTTTGTGCGGCGTTTGTCATTGTCGGCGTATATTCGCTGCCCGTTCTTGCCAATGCGGTATTTTTATCATTAGCAGGATTTCACGGCATTGATTGGAATCCGGTAGATTTTGGTTATGAATGGATGGATATCCAGCAGGATAGCACCCTGCGCCTTTATTGGTTGGTGGCATTGGCAGCGCCTCTCGCCGTGATAGCTGTAATTGTTGCGTTGGTCGTGAGAGACAGGCAGCGACATCTGTTTGGCAATGCGCATTGGGCGTCATGGTTAGAAGCTAAAAAAGCTGGTTTGATGGCTGAGAAAGGTATTTTATTAGCGCGCAAATGGGGCAGATACCTTAAGGTCGGAGGGTATGAGCATGTCTTTGTGTTTTGGCCAAGCGGCAGTGGTAAGACCAATGCGCTGGCAATCCCCAATCTTTTAAATTGGCATGGGTCGTGTATTGTTAATGACGTCAAGTTAACGTTGTTTGAAAAAACTGCTGGGTTTAGAGCGAGTTGCGGACAAAAATGTTTCGTATGGAATCCTGCCGCAACTGATGGGCGCACGCATTGTTATAACCCATTAGATAGTGTGAGTCGGGATAAATCAAAGCGTATTGATGGGTTGCAAAAAATCGCGAATATTTTTATTCCCGACAGTCAGACGCAACGCGAACCAATTTGGACGGCGATACCCCGTTCATTGTTTGTCGCGCTCGCGCTTTATCTTATGGACACACCAGCGTTACCGTGCACCATTGGTGAAATTGTTCGCTTATTAAAAAATAATCCCAACTTTAAGGATTACTTATGGGAAATAATTAAAGAACGCGACGACCTTGATGCGGTGACCTATCGCAATCTGGTGAGCTTTTTACAAACAGAGCCTAAATTACAGGCTAATTTACTGCAATCTTTTTTATCTTACTTTGAATTATTTGATGTGCCGATGATTGATGCATCGACTAGCCGCAGTGATTTTGACATTCGCAACCTGCGTCGCGAACCTATGACCATTTACGTAGGTGTCACCACTGGCAATATCCGCCGACTATCACCACTTTTGACGGTATTTTATGAGCAGGTGATGGATGGCATGCTGGAATCCGTGCCTAATGAAAAAGAAGAGCCATATGATTTATTGTTATTGATGGATGAATTCAGCGCGCTGCGCCGTATGGAAATCATGCGCTCCACCGTGGGTTTAATGCGTGAATACCGCGTACGTCTCATGGCAATTATTCAAGATTTGCCGCAATTGTATGAGACCTATGGTGTCAATGGCGCTAAATCCTTTATCAATAATCGTATTCGTTTAGTAGCAGCTCAGAATGATCTTGATTCTGCCAGGCTGATATCGGGGTGGCTGGGCGATAAGACAGTTGCGCAGCGCAGCCAAAACCGCCGCGGTATTTCATGGGAAGCGCAAGTTGCAGCAGACAGCGAGTCGCTCTCTTATACTCGGCGGCCGCTGTTGTCACCAGATGAAATCATGCGCTTGCCGCGAGATGAAATGATTGTGGTATGCGAGGGGAGTGCGCCAATACGGGCGAAGAAAAACTTCTGGCAGGCAGACGTCAGACTCAAGGAAAGGGCAGTGGGGAAAATGAATATCCCAAGAATAGAGCCGACGATGGTTACATTTGATAGATTATCTTTTGAAACTAAATCAAATGCGGCAGTAGGTAAAGGATCTGGTAATGAAAAAAGCGATGATCTGATGGATGACAAATAGAAAATGATTTTCTTAATTTTATTAAGATAAAAATTTGGCGTTACCCGTTCTTACTGAGCAGGCAAGCAATGAGCAGTTTTTTATTTTTTATTGACAATGACAGGAAACCTATAAATAAATTATATTTTTAATTAATACTCAATTTAGTGAATTAGTTTTAAGATTTTTCTATAAATTAATCTAACGAAAAATATGCGTATTGGCGGAGCTGCGTGCAGATAGTTATGCAGTTCGAAGATTTTTTTGGCCAATTTTTTTAAAAGATATAGTTTTCATCGGATAATGAGTTGCTGCATCTTTTTTAAATGGAGGGTGCGCCACCATCGTGAATAATATTTTTCAAATAAATAGATAAAATGTAGCTTTATATTTAAATAATTAATTTTACCTTAATGTTTCTTCGTTAAAATAATTTTCAATTTAGTTTCACGCCAGCATGCTTTTCTGAGCATCTATCAGGGAGAATAATAGACATCAAGTCATCCTCTTTAAAATTCCTTTTATAAAAATTTTTATTCAAATTATTACCTGAATG
>VFKI01000061.1 GCA_009885665.1 Gammaproteobacteria bacterium | reverse complement strand
TTAAGAATCCCCCATCGCGTAAAGTCAGGTTGCACCTGGCCTCGCTGGTGTTTTTCGAAGATTTTGCTGAATGGTTACTATTTATCTGAAAATTGGCGAAGGCAATGGTGATATCTCACTAGGCCATTCCAATTTACTTATCTGAGAATCTATAGGTGAAGGAGCGCGTGGCAGTATGAATAAAATGTTAGAAAGACAATTGCGGCAGTTAGCGGAAAATGCACAAACAATTACCGCCAATGATATGGTGTCTGTGCTTGATCGTTATGGTGCCGGCATAAAAATATTGTCATTAGATTGTTTCGACACGTTAGTTTGGCGCAAAACGGCCAGTCCCATCGATGTATTGCATGATTTACAACGTCAACCCTTAGCGCAACAATATGGCATTAATGCCAGTTTACGTTGTCATGCCGAAGCACGCGCCCGTCAAATTCGAGCATTTCGTCAAAAAGGCACTGAACCAAAATTAACTGAAATCTATCGTTGTATGTTACCGATGATAGATGATGCAATGAGTCGTGCAATGGCAGATGAAGAGCTTGCGTTAGAAAAAAGTTATTGTTTTGCTTTTTTGCCTGTCGTTGAATTAATGCGCGCTGCGATTGCACGCAGTATTAAAATCATTATTGTCAGCGATACCTATTTAGATCGGAATCGATTGAAATCATTATTACACCATGTATTACCGTATGATTTGCATGATAGCATTAGTAAAATATATGCTTCATCTGAATATGGTCATGGTAAATGCGATGGGTTATTCAACGATGTGTTACGTGATATGGGTGCACCACAAACAATATTACATGTGGGTGACAATATTATGGCAGATTATGTGAGCGCCACGCGCCAGGGTATGCGTGCGCTGCATTTTATTCAACAACCAGAGTGTGTGCAGGATATCTTGCGGTTACAAGCCACTGCCACGAAAGTCATGTTGCCTGAAGTGCAAAGTACGCAACCTTTATTTAGCCCGTTTCGCGCAATATTAGCGACAGGGCGCGTGACGGCAGCGCAACCTGAAACGATCGTGGGGTATGCTTCACTGGGCCCCATCATGTATGCATTTGCCCGTTTTATTTTAGATGAAAATACGGCGCTTAAAAAAGCAGGCAAAAAGCCTAAATTATTATATCTCATGCGTGATGGGTGGTTGCCATCACTGGCTTGTGAAAAATTGGCAGGTGAACCGCTTGGCCATCGGGTACGTATCAGTCGTTTTGCTTCTTATGCGGCTTCATTTCGCAACGCCAGTGATGTCAATACGTATTTAATGGATATTGGTCCTAGTAATCGTTATGCGGATATTGGTCGACAATTATTACTGCCTGATGCAGAATTAGCGCGTATTGTTGCTGTCGTCAAAGATCAGCAAGAAGCGCATGCTGCATTTTGTCGTGAAATTTCACGTCCGGAGGTAATGAAAATTATTTTGGACAATTCCGCGCAGTATCGGCAACGTCTAATGAAACATTTACAAAAAATCGCAGATATTCAGCCGGGTGATTGTGTGGTATTGGTCGATCTAGGCTATAGCGGCACGGCGCAACGGCGCTTGACGCCAGTGTTTGCTGATGTTGGTATTGAATTGATCGGGCGGTATTTGATTGCGTTGCGTGTGCCGGGTTGGCACGAAGGGCGTCAAGGCTTGATTGATCCAGCATGGTGTGATGACCATGCGTTACATACCTTGGTTTTATATGTCAGTTTATTAGAGCAATTGTGCACGTCAAATGAACGCAGCGTGATTGATTATGATGATGCGGGTGAGCCTGTTTACTCTGATGTAACGATGTCTGCTAGCCAGCATAAACTAGTCGATGCTATTCAGGCAGAAGCATTACGTTTTGTTAGCGATGCTAAAAAATTTGAAAACGGTTTGCAAGAACCCTTGAATAAACGCATGTTACGTGAAGCGGCATTGGCAGAGTTGACCCGTATGGTCTTTTTTCCGACGCAACCAGAATTACATTATATGCAAGGCTTGCAAGCGGAAATGAATTTGGGGACAAAAGATATTTTACGTGTCTATGATCCGGAGGAAGGATTAGCAGGCTTGCGGCGTCGCGGCATGTTCTATATGGAAAAAGCTTCGAGCAAAACACGTACTAATTATCCAGCAGAATTACGTCATGCTGGCATGGAATATGTTTTGTCATTATTGACCCAACATCGTTTTGCCTTAGATATTAATATGAAAGACATGGCACTGCGTCAGATTGATTTACCGTTACACTTTGTCCGTGGTCAAGAAACACATGATACACGTGCGACGGCAAATGCCACCTATGAAGGTTATTACGCAGTTTGGGTGCCGACGCATGATCAGGTGGAAGTAGAAGTTGGTAAATTATTTCACTGGCTGCAATTAGAAAGTTGTATGTTGGTGCCGATGGATGCTTTTGTGCATCAAGCGGAAGCAGGACGGACGATAGAAGCTATCCCCTTTCTTGAATTCCGTGATATGAAAGTGCATGGTGGTGGCATTTATGAAGCTTTGTCAGATAAATCGGCCATTGTCTTTCGACCATCAGCGGTCACGCGTCAACAAGAAACTATTTTACGTTTAGTCTTTAGACCTTTAGTTGACGGTGCGCCGGTACGGCCGCACGGCATAAAAAATGCGGAATTTATGGTTAAGCCGGGTATGCAATATAGCGTAAATATTTAATGACAGGAGTCACATCATGCAAGTTACAAATATTGCCGATCAAACCATGCAATCATTAACGCCGCCACGTTTTTCAATCGTAGAAGATCGGGTGCGCACGACGCAATTATTACAAGCATTTAATGCCTATGCAAAAGATATTGATGTGTTGTCACTGGATTGTTTTGATACCTTGGTGTGGCGCACAACGGATGTGCCGGTAGATGTTTTTTATGAATTGCAAAAACATCCTTTATTTAAGGCGAATCGCATTTCTGCGATCCAACGGATGGATGCAGAAGATCGTGCACGGCGGCAAGTGTTTGTACGCTTTGGTATTACCGAAGTGACACTGCAGGAAATTTATCATTGCGGTTTTACTTCACTATCAGATGACACAATTGATCAATTGATTGAGGCTGAAATTGAAACAGAGCAGCACTGTTGCTATGCCTTTCCGGCCGTGGTGGAATTGATTCGCCATGCACATGCGCTGGGTAAGAAAGTTGTGGTGGTCAGTAATACCTATTTAAAACAAAATGAATTACAACGCTTGTTAGCACATGTACTGCCAGCAGATGTGATGGGCATGTTAAGTGATCTATTTTGTTCCGTTGATTTTCGTAGTGCAAAAGAAGGACAATTATTTGCTGAAGTGCTAGCGCGCATTAAGATACCCGCAGATCGCTGCTTGCATGTAGGGGATAATCCAAAAGCCGATTTAGCAGCGGCACGTAAATATGGGTTGCATGCGATTAATTTATGTCAATTTGACCCACTGGTCAGTGATTTACTGCGCATGCAAGCAATAGCCGGTTCACTCGCAGATCCAGAAGCACGCCGCTATCATGGTTTTTCCTCTCCTTTTCGTGGTTTGTATGCGGGCGTCGATCATCTTGCCATGCGACCCGAAACGCTCGTGGGGTATTTGTCATTGGGGCCAGTGATGTATGCGTTTGCGCGCATGGTATGCGCTGAATATACGCATATGCAACAAGCAGGTAAAAAACCGAATTTAGTATATTTGATGCGTGATGCGTATTTACCTTCTTTGTGCACTGAAATTTTAGCGGGTGCGCCGATCGGTACGCAAATTCGGATCAGTCGCTTTACCGCTATTGCTGCTTCATTTCGCGCGGTGTGCGATGTTGATTTATATCTTTCCGAAGAATGCTCGCCGGAGCATTTTCCTGTTATGTGTAAACAACTGTGTTTGCCGGAAGAGACGGCGCAAACGCTTATTGCGCTGGCGCGTGCCTCTATCGATCCGATTCATGCCTTTGCGGATTTAATTCATCAACCTGAGATTCTCCAAAAAATATTTGCCGGTTCCGCTGTCTATCGCGAACGCATGAAAAAATATTTGCTGCGTGAAGCTAATTTACAACCAGGCGAAACTTTGCTGTTAGTGGATTTAGGCTATGTTGGGCGTACGCAACGCGCGCTCTCGTTGTTTTTACCAGAAGAAATGCAGCTAGCGGGCATTTATGGTCTGTATTTGTTGGCGATATCACAACCCGAATGGCATTTGACGCGTAAAGCTTTATTTGACGCATCATGGTGTGATGATCGAGTGATTACCATGTTATGTGCTAATTGTTCTTTGTTGGAAGAATTATGCAGTTCGGCAGATAAAAGTGTCATTCATTATGATAGCGAAGGGCAGCCGATCTTTGTTGATGGAAATGTGACTGAAGCGCAATGTGAAAAAGTACAGATGATACAAGGCGAATGTTTACGATTTGTGCGTGATGCACAAGGCTTTTTTGCGAATCGGCAAAACGATTTGCACGATAATGCGATGCAACGTGCGGCATTATCTGAATTAATGCGTTGTATGTATTTACCGTTAGATGTTGAAATGCAGTATTTGCAAGGATTTCGTCATGATGTTCATAAAGGTAGCGATGAATATTTCGAAATTTTTGCAACCCCAGCAGCTGAGTTGACCAGTTTGCGCCGCCGCGGGGTATGGTTCAAGCAACAGCATCCATTTGGTTTGCGCGCTGCATCATTAGATGCCGTGATGCTATCCATGACACAACAACGCCTCGCATTTGACGTCAATCAGCGCGATTTAAGTTTGCGTCGCGAGTCGCTGCCGGTGATTGTGCAGTGTGCCGGTAAACAATATAGTCAAGCGGTGGCGGCTTCTGCGACGCATGATGGCTATTTTTCACTGTTGATTGCTTTGTCAGCGCGTGTCAGTGATATCGCTATTTTGATTGGCGTTAATTATGAAATCATACAATTGGAACGTGTCGAAGTGTTGTTAAAAAAACATATGCTCAGTATGCGGGAGGAAGCATTTTGCTGTGATGTAACCGGTGATGTGTTAACGTCAAATATTATGCAATTGGGTGGCAAGGGTGCGCAAGGTATCTTCGTCTGTCAGCAAAAAAATGCTGCATTACTGTTACGCGTTGATACGAATATTGCATTTGATGCAGGGGATATTGCGGCAGAAGATGAATATGTATTAAGAATGATTTTTCGACCCATCGTGCGACGGGAGGCGAGTGTATGACAGTCGCCGTGATAAAGCCGATCGAACATAAAGCCGCCGCTACGGATGTGAATACCGCGGATGATAGTATGCAAAATGGGGTGCCAACCGATCTTTTTACGGCGTTATTGGCACAATTGCAGCCGGTTGCGCCGCCACCGACAGCGGCAGCACCCCATAGCAACACAAAATCCAATAGCGAAAATGCTGTAAAAAACATTACAAATAAGGTGCAGGCGCAAGCTGCCATGCCCGGTACGCAACAGGCAACGCCGCACACGCTACCGATGACGCAGTCGATGGCAAAGTCGCATGTGTCAATGATGATGCAGCCGATTGACGCAGCGCACGCGCTACCGATAACTCAGCCGATGGCAATACCTGCGAAAGAAATAACCCCGGCTGATACGGCAGCGCATAGGTTGGCGGCTTTGCATAGGCAAGCGCAGCAAGTGCAACAAACGCAACAAACGCAACAAACGCAGCAAGTGCAGTCTGAAATCAAGCCCGCCGCCAAACTCAGTGCAGCAGGTGCGCAGCTTAAGTCATCGCCAACGCTATTAACGCAATCCGCTACACCCTCCAGCACGGCGCCCATCGATACACTGATGACGCAACTTAGCAAAATGTCACAGCCCATCACGACGCCTCAGTCACACCCCATCACCCATCCGCAAAATCAAGCTAAACCCGCGTTGAGCGGTATACAAAAACCGCACGCTACGTTAACAGATAGCAGCGAAGCGATGGATGAAACGATATTGCAGCAACCGCAAGCCTTGGCGGCACGGCTTAAATTACAAACAAAGTCTGCCAATATGCATCATGCCTTGCCAGCGCATAACGTCAAGCCAGCCGCGCAAGGCGTACAAATCAGTAGCCAGGCAATGGGTGTTTTTAGTCAATTAGGTCAAGCAATTGTGACGCAATTACAGACGACGGCGCCTAAACTGAGCGCAGCTGCGGTATCTGTACCGTTATCGCAAGAGCTCTATAGCGTGCAGATTGAACCGCAAGCGGCGACATTGACAGAAATTGCCAATGAAACATTTAATGCCAATATCAAGATTTGGCCGCCACAATTAGGGCAAGTGGCTGCTAAATTAAGTATGAATGAAAAAAATGCCTCCTTATTAATTACCACACAAACAGAAGCCGCGCGCCAAGTGGTGGTGGCGGGTTTGTCGCAATTACAGCAAAATCTTGCCGATTCGAATATCCATTTGCATGAAGTTGAAGTGCAAACGGCGGCGGGGCAAGGCGGAGAGGCGCAGCAGCAGCGTGGCCAGCAGCAAGAGGAAGGGCAGCAAGCGGCGGGGCGCGCGTTTGATCAAGTGGATGAGCGGCGCGGGGCGTCAGCGCCGG
>VFKI01000008.1 GCA_009885665.1 Gammaproteobacteria bacterium | reverse complement strand
AGGGGGAGAGCGCTATTCTCCCCCTCTGACGCTCATCAATGCAGTGTGCTGCGTACTTCAGTTCTTCTACCCTATCTTTTGTAATAGATATGGAGTATTCATTATGATGAAACTTGCTCATGTTTATAGCCGTGCCTCAATGGGTATGCAAGCGCCTCTCGTGACAATCGAAGTGCATATATCGGGTGGCTTGCCCATGTTGCATATGGCAGGGCTGCCTGCCAAAGCCGTACGCGAAAGCAATCATCGCGTACGTAGCGCGATTATGATGTGCGGATTTAAATTTCCGAGTTGTCACATCACCATTAATCTTGCGCCTGCCGATCTGCCTAAAGAAGGTGGGCGTTTTGACTTAGCGATTGCCTTGGGTATTCTGGTTGCATCGAGCCAGTTGACGATCGCTGACCTTGCAGCATATGAATTTATCGGCGAACTTGCTTTGTCAGGCGAGCTACGTGCCGTTGCGGGTATTTTGCCGGTGGTATTGGCAGCATCCGCTGCGGGTCGTCAATTAATTATCCCCAGCGCTAATGCGGCTGAAGCGGCGGTGTTACGTAAACAAAATGTGCATGCGGCCCATCATTTGTTGGCAGTATGTGAAGCATTGCGTGGCGAAGCTAAGTTGCAAGTTTGTAGTGTAGCGGCGGATGAAGCGCTAACGCCGATCATTTCGGACACGGATCTTGCTGACGTACGCGGCCAACCCCATGCGCGCCGCGCATTGGAAGTCGCTGCGAGTGGTCAGCATAGTGTATTGTTTGTGGGTCCACCGGGAACGGGTAAAACGATGCTGGCAACGCGCATGGCGGGCTTGTTGCCGCTGCTTACCGATGCGGAAGCGCAGGAAGCTGCCGCGGTGACGTCGCTCGGTAGCCAAGGTTTTTCGCCGGCGCAATGGCGGCAGCGACCGTTTCGTGCGCCGCATCATGGTAGTTCGGCGGCGGCTTTAGTGGGTGGGGGTCGACCGCCGCGTCCGGGTGAAATATCGCTGGCGCATCATGGCATATTGTTTTTAGATGAGCTGCCTGAATTTGATCGCCATACGCTGGAAGCGTTACGCGAGCCGCTGGAGTCTGGCATTATTACGATTTCGCGCGCAGCGTGTCAGGCGGTATTTCCAGCGCGATTTCAATTAATTGCGGCGATGAATCCATGCCCGTGCGGCTATTTAGGCAGTTTGCGCGGTGATTGTCAGTGTAGTGTTGTGCAAATTCAGCGTTATCGTGCGCGTATTTCTGGACCTTTGCTTGATCGTATTGATATGCAAGTGGAAGTGCCGGCATTGTCGGCGGGCATATTATTATCTGGCAGTGCGCCTTGTGAGGAGAGTGCGAGTGTGCGTCGTCGCGTCATCGTTGCGCATGGGCGGCAACAGGCGCGCCAAAATTGTTATAACCATGATTTATCTGGCGCTGCGTTGCGTGAGCATTGTCCTTTAGAGGCTGATGCGCAAGCGATGCTGGAACAAGCGATTGCGCGTTTTAATTTATCGGCGCGGGCTTGCCATCGTGTGACGCGAGTGGCGCGTACAATTGCGGATATCGCAGGACATGCTATGCTGTCAGTGGAGCATGTCAGTGAAGCGTTGGCCTATCGTCATTTAGATCGTAGATGAGATTGAAGGAGATCAATCATGGCAATTGTTTTCTATCCTGCGGATGAAGATGTGGCAACCGCGCCACTGGATGAAAAATTGACAGTGTTGCAAGCGTCGGCGGAATCCTATCGCGCCATTGTCACTGACGCGCTGGGCAAATACCAAGAAGAAAAAAGCGCTCGCCGTACGTCTGCGCCGCGTGATTTGCATTGTGCCTATAATTGGGAGGTCATCGCTCGCACGTTACGTGAAATACGCGATTTACCCGAAGCGTCTCCAGCAGCGCGTCTTCAAAAAGGGGCGAGGCTCACCAAGCTGGCTGAAATCTATGAAATTTTGCGTGCGGCTAAAATGCCCAAGTTGGAAGCGGTGCGCATTGCGCTGGCGACTGAGGCGTCGCAGTTGCGGTAACTGTAAAAGTCTAATTATATTTGATATTTTCTGTTGATAATGTACAATTATAAGTACAATTCATCGGGGGGACGACAATGGACGCGCTTCATTATTCAGCAGCTAGAAAATATATGGCGGCAACCATGGACCGTGTTTGTGATGACCATGAGCCGGTTATCATTACGCGCCAGGGCGCAAGATCGGTTGTATTGATGTCGTTAGAAGATTTTAATGCAATGGAAGAAACAGCTTATCTACTGCGTAGTTCTGAAAACGCACGCAGGCTTAGGGGTAGTATCAGTCAGTCTGAAAAAGGTGAGTTAATCCAACGGGGGTTAATGGAAGAATGATACTGTGTTGGACAGCGTTAGCATGGGAGGATTATCTTTATTGGCAGCAGACGGATAAAAAAATGTTGTGTAAAGTAAATGCGCTTATTCAGGCTACTCAGCGTGACGCGTTTGCTGGCATAGGTAAGCCCGAAGCTTTAAAGTTTGATCTTATTGGGAAATGGTCGAGAAGAATTGATAGTGCGCATCGTCTTGTGTATGAAGTGGATGACGAGAATAGGTTGATTATTCATCAATGCCGTTATCATTACAGTTAAGGAATGTGGTAACTATTCAGCTGGGGCTGCATTTTGCAAAAGATTGGCCAAAGATGGCCGTTCGCCTAAGGTACCTGAACAGTTACGGAATGTGCATGAAATAACTGTATCTATTACAAAAGATAGGGTAGGGGAACTGAGTGCGCGGCAAGCCGCATTGACGACTCCCTCATCGCCAACATCTACCCTATTTTGAAAGTTATTTCATGCACATTCCTAACAGGTTTTACGCCGCGCCTGCTTTCACTAATGCGCTCTTTAGTTTTTGCATCGCATTTTTTTCTAGCTGGCGGATACGTTCAGCCGAAACGCTATAACGTGCGGCTAAATCTTGTAAGGTTGCTTTGTCGTCAGCGAGCCAGCGCGCTTCAAGAATGTCACGGCTACGGTCGTCTAATTTTGTCAGTGCAATATGTAGCGCTGAATTAGACTGATCACGCCAATCATTATTTTCCAATTCAGCGGCAGGGTTGTAGCGATGATCTTCTAAATAACCCGCAGGTGAAAAGTGTTGATTATCCTCTTCACTATCGCTGCCGGTAAAAAATTCGAAGGGTGCGTCTTGGGAGCTTAAACGTGCTTCCATCTGGCGCACAGTTTCTGGCTTGACCTTAAGGTCGCGCGCGACATCATTGACTTCTTCATTGGTGAGCCAGCCCAAATGTTTCTTCATTTGGCGCAAATTAAAAAATAATTTACGTTGTGCTTTGGTGGTGGCGACCTTAACAATGCGCCAATTACGCAATACATATTCATGAATTTCTGCTTTTATCCAATGCATGGCAAATGTTACGAGGCGTACATTCATGGTGGGGTCGAAGCGTCGCACGGCTTTCATCAAGCCAACATTGCCTTCTTGAATAAGGTCGCCCAGCGGTAAGCCATAGCCCATATAGCCGCGCGCCACGCGTACAACGTAACGCAAATGCGCCAACACCATGCGGCGGGCAGCGATCAAGTCATTATGTTGTTGTAAGCGCGTGGCGAGGTCGAGTTCTTCTTCAGCTGCCAGCATGGGCAGTTGGTGCACATGTGAAATATAGGCATCAAGGCTGCTGATGGGCAGCCGTATATCAAGCGCGGGTAGGTTAACTGCAGTATTCATACTCATTATGTCCCAGCATAAGCTAAACCTTTCGGGGGCTCATACTATCACAATGCTATGCATTTTCAAATAGCGCGGGCACAAAAGTTTCAGCATCAAAGCTATGCATTTTCAAATAGCGCGGGCACAAAAACTTCAGCATCAAACGGCCGTAAATCTTCAATACCTTCGCCGACGCCGATATAGCGTATGGGTAAGCCGAGGGTGCGTGCAATCGCAAAAATAATGCCGCCTTTAGCTGTACCATCTAATTTTGTCAACGCGATGCCTGTCACACCAATCGCCTGGTGAAATTGACGCGCTTGGTTTAATGCATTTTGGCCATTACCGGCATCCAATACCAGTAAAGTTTCATGCGGGCCATGGTCATCAATACGTTTTATGACGCGCACAACTTTTTTTAATTCCGCCATGAGGTGGTCTTGTGTGTGTAAACGGCCGGCGGTATCAGCAATGAGGATATCTATGCCGCGCGCGCTGGCTGCCGTCATGGCGTCATGAATGACGGCAGCGGTATCGGCGCCGGGTTGTTGCGCAATGACCGGAATTTGATTGCGTTCGCCCCAGGCTTGTAGTTGATCGATGGCGGCAGCGCGAAACGTATCGCCGGCCGCCAGCATGACTTTTTTACCAGTTGATTTGAAATGATGGGCGAGTTTGCCTATGGTCGTCGTTTTACCGGCACCATTAACGCCGACGACTAAAATCACAAAAGGCTTGATATTGTCAGGAATGATGAGCGCTTGTTGGCAAGGCTGTAAGATGCTGATCATCTCTGCTTGAAGTGCGTTGAGCGCTGCCGCAGAATCCGCTAATTCTTTGCGTGCTAATTTTAGGGTGAGGCTGTCAATCAATTGGCGGGTAGCGTCAACGCCTGTGTCGGCAGTGAGCAAACACGTTTCAATTTCTTCAAGCACATCAGCATCGAGTTCTTTTTTGCCGAGTACCAGTTGCGCAATACCTTCGCTAAAGCGCGCACGCGTCTTGGCGAGACCGCTGCGGATGCGACTGAACCAGCCATTTTTTTCTGACGCAGCGTCGGGTATCGTTTCGTTTTTTTTGCGCTTTAATAGGTTGAACATGTGGAAATATATCCTAAATAAATGAGGCTTGGTCATTATCCGACATTCCGCACCTTTGTCTTTTTCGATAACTCTTCGTTAAAAATGTGTTTTAAATGCTCATT
>VFKI01000088.1 GCA_009885665.1 Gammaproteobacteria bacterium | reverse complement strand
TTTTGTTTAGGGGCAGAATAATAAATGATTTTTTGAAAATCAATGTCTGGGTAATTTAATAATGCCCAATGCGGCGGGGTCAGCGTTAACCAATGCTGATAAGCGCGTAAACGCCATGCCAACATAAATTCCGGTTCATTTTTACGCGCCGAAATGCCGCGAACCACTTCCTCGGATAAACCCGGCGCAAACGTATCCGCGTCGATTGACGTTACAAAACCATAACGATAATTTTGATTAACGACCTCGTGAATATACTGATTTTTCATGTGATACGCTTCATCTCATCTTGTGTAAAAAAGGCCGCATTATACAGACAACGTGACCTATAAATTAAAAAATCCTTTATGATCAATACTTTAGCATGTGTACGTTTCGAAAAGTCTTCGGCAGTTTGAAGATTTTGCGCGCTGAGAAAAGGCACTTATGATACCATAGGCAAATTTTTAATGCTTGCCTTGCGAGGTAACCGGACTATGCCCAACGCCGATCTGCGTTTATCTTTCCCGCTCACCGCCAACCTAGGTTGGTTACCTGACGAACGCCAGCGTGCACAACGCATTACCATCGAATTACACCTGCGTTTTAGCCAGCCGCCGCAAGGCTGTGTCAGCGATGAATTAACTGATACCTGGTGTTACGATACCCTCGCCGTCAAATTACGCGATTTTTTAGCGACACATCACTTTCGCCTGCTCGAACATTTAACCGCCGCAAGCTATCAATGCTTACGCGTGCTATTACCGAGCGATATCCGTTTACACGTTAGCATCACCAAATCACCGCAATTGACAGATATCAGTGAAACCGCCAACGCTACCTTTAGCTACGGTGACTTATGACCGTCATCTTGGGACTCGGCAGCAACTTAGGTGACCGCCTCGACAATTTACGTCGCGGCTTAACGGCCATTCGCGCGATTGCGCAAACCGCTGTTGAACAAATTTCGCCGGTTTATGTCTCCGATGCACTGTTACCCGATAATGCGCCGCCAGATTGGCATCGCCCTTATCTCAATTGCGCGGTACGTATCAACACGCATTTGACGCCGCGCGCCTTACTCGCTGAACTCAAACTGGCTGAAAAAAAAGCCGGTCGGCTGCCTGAAAAAGTATGGGGGCCGCGCATTATTGATATTGATTTATTGGCTTTTGATCAACAGATCATCGATGAAACCGACTTAACTTTACCGCACCCGCATTTAATCCAGCGTCCATTTGTCCTTTGGCCATTGGCTGATCTGGCTGCTGACTGGCAACATCCGATTTATCAAAAAACCGCCGCTGAATTGATCACCGCGTGGGGTTCGCGTTTTAATGGCTGCGCACCCTTTCATACCCGCCAAATTGCGCAGCGCATTGATACGCCTGAATGGGTTGGCATTATCAATCTCACGCCAAATTCTTTTTCCGACGGTGGCAGGCTGACTTATCCTGCGGCTGCATTATCTTATGCACGTCAACTCGTGGAGGCCGGCGCAAGCATTTTGGATATCGGTGCGGAAGCCACCAATGTCGATGTCGAAGGGATTGATCCCGAACAAGAATGGCAACGCCTCGATGCATTTTTACCGCGTCTTTTGGCAGAACGTAAAAATTTTGTTATTCCGCCACGCATCAGCCTCGATACGCGTCACGCGCGCGTCGCGGCGCGCGCGTTAGCGTTGGGTATTGATTGGGTGAATGATGTGAGCGGCTTAAATGATCCTGCCATGGTTGAATGCATCGCGGCAAGTGCGTGCGATATTGTTTGTATGCACCATGTCAGTGTGCCGGCGCGCCTGGATGTCACCCTACCCGCGCATGTTGATGCGCTCACGGCTGTTTTGCAGTGGGGTGAAAACAAATTGGCGGCATTGACCGCTGCGGGCATCAACGCCGAACGAATCATCCTCGACCCGGGGATCGGTTTTGGCAAAACGCCGAGTCAATCACTTGCATTAATTAAAAATATCGCTGCCTTCAAAGCATTGGGCACGCGCATCCTCGTCGGCCATTCGCGTAAAGGTTTCTTACGTCAATTTACCGCCGCCAAGCCCGCCGAGCGTGATATTGAAACTGCGGCGCTCTCATTGCATATGGCCGCCGCGGGCGTTGATTATATCCGCGTGCATAATGTCGATATTCATGCGCGGCTATTGCGCGCTTCTGCCAGCGTATGAAACGAACCAAACGTCACGATACGATCACCTGATTGCGCGATTTGCTCGGCCTGTTGTTCTGCCGTAGCGATCGACGCCAAAAATTTTACCGCCTCTATTCCTACCGCTT
>VFKI01000118.1 GCA_009885665.1 Gammaproteobacteria bacterium | reverse complement strand
TAAATGAGCATTTAAAACGCATTTTTAACGAAGAGTTATCAAAAAAGACGGATCCTTGGGATGTAGGAGATACGGTTCTATTGTTGTTTGGGGGATCGTCTAGCGGTAGGACTACGGACTCTGACTCCGTCAACCAAGGTTCGAATCCTTGTCCCCCAGCATGTCTTCATTTATTCATTCTTTAAGGAGGCTGCTTACATGGCGGTTATTACCAGCAAACGCTCAGTCATGACGCTTTATTCTAATGCTGAAGACATTTATAGCCATCGTGTCCGTATTATTCTTGCTGAAAAAGGGGTGACGGTTGATGTCATTACCGTGGATGCACATACGCCTTCGGAAGATTTACACGAATTAAATCCTTATGGTTCATTGCCGACATTAGTTGATCGTGAGCTTGTGCTTTACGATACCAGTATTATTACTGAATACTTAGATGAACGCTTCCCGCATCCACCTTTGATGCCCGTCTATCCCGTAGCACGTGCTAAAACACGTATGATGATCTATCGCATCGATCGTGAATGGGGTAGTTTGATTAAAACGATAGAAACGGGCAAGCCGACAGAAGCGGATGTAGCGCGACGTGAATTACAAAATCATCTTGTGCGTCTTGCGCCACTGTTTGCTAACGGTACATTTTTCGTAAATGAAGAATTTTCCTTAAGTGATTGTTGTATTGCGCCAATACTTTGGCGTTTACCTCGTTGGGGGATTACGTTGCCACCTGAAGGCAGAGCCATTCAAAAATATGCGGCGCGCATGTTTGCGCGTGATGCGTTCCGGGCCGGCCTGAGTGAAGCAGAGCAGGAAATTGAACAAATAGAATTTGCTGAAGCCTAAAGGAATATCACATGCTATCGACTAAACCTTATTTATTACGTGCTTTTTATGATTGGATTGTGGATAGTCAATGCACACCGTATATATTAGTCGATGCGACTTATCCACGCTGTAATTTACCGCAAATGTTTGTCGAAGATGGCCGTATCACATTAAATATTTCGCCGGATGCTACGCGTGATTTTTTGATTACTGCCGATATCCTTCAATTTAAAGCCTCTTTCTCAGGTATTATTCACCTTATTTCTGCCCCTGTGGCGGCGGTTTTGGCGATTTATGCGAATGAAAACCAGCAAGGAATGTTTTTTGATCCAGAGGAAGAAGGTGTCGATACACAAATATCATCAGAAACGCAAAAAACACGTGCAAGTCATCTCCGACTGATTGAGAATGATGATAATTAATATAGCTTCTAACCGGCATTCCGCTGTGAGCTATTCCAATTTATTTATCTGAGATGCTATACCTACAGTAGGGGAGCTGCACTGCCATGTTGTTTAAGAGATTAAGAGGTTATTTTTCAAATGATCTGTCTATTGACCTCGGGACTGCCAATACGCTGATTTATGTGCGTAACAAAGGTATCGTGCTGAATGAGCCTTCGGTCGTTGCTATTCGTCAGAGCCCGGGCAGTGGGAGTGGCCTGAAACACGTGGCGGCTGTCGGCAGTGAAGCTAAGCTCATGTTGGGACGTACACCGGGCAATATTACCGCGATTCGCCCAATGAAAGATGGTGTTATTGCTGATTTTTATGTAACAGAAAAAATGTTGCAGCATTTCATTCATAAAGTACACGAAAACCGTTTTCTGCGTCCCAGCCCACGTGTCTTAGTCTGCGTGCCATGTGGCTCAACGCAGGTCGAGCGTCGTGCCATTCGCGAATCGGCGATCAGTGCGGGTGCACGTGAAGTGTATTTATTGGAAGAACCGATGGCGGCGGCGATGGGTGCGGGTATGCCTGTTGATGAAGCGCGTGGCTCCATGGTGGTGGATATTGGGGGTGGTACGACGGAAGTTGCGATTATTTCTTTGAGTGGTATTGTGTACTCTGCCTCTGTACGTATTGGGGGCGATCGTTTCGATGAATCTATCGTCAGCTATGTCCGTCGTAATTATGGCATCTTGATTGGTGAAGCAACAGCTGAGCGCATCAAGCATGAAATTGGCTCAGCTTATCCTGCCAGCGAAGTTAGTGAAATGGAAGTGCGCGGACGTAATTTGGCGGAAGGTATACCGCGTAGTTTCACTTTGAACAGCAATGAAATCCTAGAAGCTTTGCAAGAACCCTTATCCGGTATTTTGGGTGCAGTACGTGCGGCGCTAGAACAAGCGCCACCGGAACTCGCTTCTGATATTGCCGAACGTGGGATGGTCTTGACCGGCGGCGGCGCACTGTTGCGTAATATTGACCGTTTATTCCGTGAAGAAACGGGCTTACCGGTGATTGTGGCGGATGAGCCACTGACGTGTGTTGCGCGCGGCGGCGGCAAGGCGTTAGATGTTGTCGATACGGTGGGTATGGATTTTTTATCTAGGGAATAAGGAACGTGCACGAAATAATTTTGACATATGATGCTGCAATGGCGTGCAAGATGTCAAAATTATTGTGTGTACGTTTTTAAATGAGGGACTTACCATCCGACGCCTCTTCGAACGAGAATCCTATCCTGTAGTTCGCATGCTGGTATTGGCGAGTATGGCGATTGCGCTCATGGTCGCCGACCATTTTACCCAAGGGCTGATGCGCACGCGCGCCGTATTATCCGTGCCGTTGTCTTCGATTCAGTATATTGTGAGTACACCGATACGTCTTGTTAATGAATGGGGCGCAGCGGTGGGTAGTCGCGAGCAATTGATTGAAGAACGTCAATCATTACGTGCAGAACAATTATTACTCCGTGCGCGTGTGCAGCAATTGGTTGCGCTTGAATCAGAAAATCGCCAGTTAAAAGCTTTATTACACGCAGCGAAAGAAGCGCAGGGTAGGGTGTTAGCGGCGGGTTTATTGGCAGTGGATACCGATCCCTTTGTGCATCGTGTCACGCTCGATCGCGGGCGGCGCGATGGTTTGTTTGTGGGTCAGCCTGTGCTCGATGCTTATGGTGTCATGGGGCAAGTCGTGATGGTGAATCCGACGGTTAGCCAAGTCTTATTGATCAACGATGCGCACAGTGGTATCCCGGTAGAAGATGTCCGCAGTGGTTTGCGTGCCATTGCCGTGGGCGATCAATATACCGGCAAGTTGCGCCTTGTTAATGTGACACAAACAGCGGATATTCGTGCAGGCGATTTATTGATTACATCGGGGTTAGGCAATCATTATCCGCATGGTTATCCGGTGGGTCAAGTTGAATCGGTTCATGTTAAGCCGGGCGAACCCTTCGCAATCATTGCCTTACAACCGATGGCACATCTTGAGCGTAGTCGCCAAGTATTGTTGTTATGGCCGGCAACGGGACGACATAAATCATGATGTATCTGCAGCGTACTGAACCGACTGGCAGCATTGGATTAATCATCATCAGTCTTGTGTTAGCCGTTATTTTGACATTATTGCCCTTACCTGAATGGGCGATTTGGCTGAGACCTGCATGGTTGTTGATGGTGTTGCTTTATTGGACGTTTTCCTCGCAAGGCATGGTAGGGATGGGCAGTGCATGGTTTTTGGGCATTTGTCTGGATGTTTTGAATGGCACTTTGCTGGGTGAACATGCGCTGGCGCTGACGCTTGCTGTATTTGTCGCCATTAAGTTACAAAATAGCTTACGTTTATCCACATGGTTATCGCAAGGGATTTTGTTGGTTGGCTGTGTTTTCATTTATCAACTCATTTTATTTTGTGTGCAAGGATTTATTGCAGGCCCGTTGGTTAATTGGCGTTTTTGGTTGGTGCCATTGACTAGCATGTTATTTTGGCCATGGATTTATTTTATTTTACGTGACTGTCAGTATCGCTGGACGGGTTCACGTTCATGACGACGGTCGATTTGATTCGCGTCAACATGACCGCGCATGAAACGCGCGCAGTGCTCTTTGTAAATAAAAAAATCCATGCATTGCATGTCCAGCGTCACAACCGTCAAGCGCTTCAGGGTATTTACAAAGGCCGTGTGCGTCGTTTATTACCTGCTTTAAATGCAGCTTTTATTGATATTGGCCGTAGTCGTCTTGCATTTCTATCGCAAAAAGATGCACGTGTGCCCTTGCGCGTACATGATGAAATTCTGGTGCAAGTGAGTAAAGAATCGTTGGGACAAAAAGGCATGCGTCTGACAATGGCTTATCATTTGATTGGCCGTTATTTAATTTTGACGCCGCATGTGCCAGCGTTGCGTTGTTCGCAAAAAATAAGGGATGCGACGCTACGTGAACGTCTTATGGCTTCGCTCACCGTATCAGCGCCGCATGGCATGATTTTACGGACTGCAGCGGTGAATGCCACGCCGGCATTATTGCAAGCAGAACAAAAACAATTGGAAAACACATGGCAAACAGTGTTTGCCGCGGCGCAGACAGCCGCTGTCGGCACGCAATTGTATAGTGAATTACCGTTGGCGCTGCGTTGTTTGCGTGATATGGCGGCGGATACCACGACGTATATTGAAGTGGATCATGCGCAAACCTATCAGCAAATGCGTGAATATGCTGCGCGCGTTGCGCCTTTTTTGGTGGATCGTATCATTTATTATGATGGCAAATTGCCTTTGTTTGATTTAGATAATGTAGAAAGTGCTTGGACGGCGGCGCTGCAGCGTAGTGTGTGTTTGCCGGGCGGCGGGCACGTCGTTTTTGATCAAACTGAAGCGATGGTGACAATTGATGTGAATACAGGCGCGACACCGGCTAAGCGAGTGCCTAAACAAAATCAAGCATTAATGACTAATTTGGCGGCAGTTGCGGTGATTGCGCGCGAAGTACAATTGCGTAATTTAGGCGGTATTATTGTCATTGATTTTATTGATATGCAAGATGCGACGACGCGCGATACGGTGTTACACGCATTGCATGCGGCATTGCGTGAAGACAGTGCGTATACGGAAATCAGTGAATTGACGCGTTTGGGCTTAGTGCAAATGACGCGTAAACGCACGCGTGAAAGTTTGCAAAATGTATTATGCGAAACGTGTCCGACGTGTGAGCGACGTGGGGTGATTAAATCAATTCCGACGGTTGCGTATGAAGCCATCCGTGCTGTGCAGCGCGCTGCGGCAAGTTTAGCGTGGCAAGGATTGCGTTTGTGTGTGGCGCCAGAAGTGGCGGCGTTTCTCGATCAATATGAAGCAGATTTAGCTGGAAAGCTGAGCGAACAATTACAAAAACCCGTAAAATGGCAGGCAGATGCGCGCTATGCGCGGGAGAAATATGATGTCCTTCCTCTTTAAGTTATTCGGCAAAGTCTTTAAGTTCATGCTTTATATGCTGGCAACGGGCATTATCTTGGGTGCCTTGCTGGTTAGCTTTGCGAGTTTTTTGACCCCCGTATTAAATAGCCACCGTGCTGACTTTGAACGCCTTGCCAGTCAACTGCTGACGCGACCCGTTAGGATAGGTCAAATCAGTGTGCATTGGCATGCTTTGTTGCCCATGTTGGAATTGGATGATGTGCGCATCACGGATCCGACGACAGATGAAACGGTTTTTTTGTTGCCCGTATTACGCTTGCGTGCCGCTTGGTTGCCCAGTCTAATGCATCATCGCTTACAACTCGATGCGATTGAAGTGGCGAATGTTTCGCTGACGGTACATGAACCGTTGAATGCGAATGTCGCCGCTATAAAAGTGATGGATTTAGCGTTGCCTGCGGTAAAAGATAACTTAACGGGTCATACGCTGCAACTCGCAGCTATTTTTCATTGGCTATTTGCGCAACCTAAATTGCGGTTAGTGAATATTTATATCACGATTGTGCAGGCCGATGGTGAAAAGCGCGACCTCATTTTGGATCAACTACAACTTAACAATTCGGGCGAACGCCACGTCTTGACGGGTAGCGCGAGTATGTTAACTGGGCAGGCGGCGCAAATTAATTTTGTGGCGCATTGGCAGGGGGCGATCGGTAATGTGCAGTTGCGCGCGCAGCATATTTCATTGGATTTCCCAAAGGTTTTTAGCCAACCCTTGCAGGCAAGTGCATTAAATGGCGATATTCAATTTGAACAATTAGCCGATGGCAGTTGGCAGCTGGTGACGACAGCGTTTGTCGTCGAAAATGAAGATACGCATGCTGTCGTGAATGCCAAACTTATTTTACCGCCGAGCTTGCCGTTACCCTTAAAGCAAACCTTATCCCCTTATATTGATTTATCAGCAGATTTTAATTTATTGCATGCGGAACATGTGCAGCGTTATTTGCCTTTAAAAATATTTCATCCTAAATTGGTAAAATGGCTGCAAGCTGCTTTTAAAAGCGGCTACGCGGATCATGGTCATGCAATATTGCAAGGACGCTTGGCAAATTTCCCATTTGATAAAGCGCCTGGGAAATTCAGCATAACCGGTGAAGTGCATGACGCAGAATTATATATGGATGCTGATTGGCCAGAAATCCAACATATTAATGGCAGTGTAACGTTCGATGGCGATACGATGCAGGCGGATGCCACGGCGGGTGAAATCAGTGGCGTGTCGTTTATTGAGGCGCATGCCCGTATTCCTTCTTTGTCGGCGCACGATAATGAATTGAATGTGACTGGCAAAGTTGCGACTGATTTGAATCATCTTTTACCGTTTGTGATGCAAACACCGTTAAAACCTAAATTGGCGCGTTATTTTACGTTGTTGCGTCCGAGTGGCGCGATGCAATTATCGTTGAATTTGCAATTACCTTTATCGACGCCAGCAAAAACGACGGTACAAGGTCATATGACGACTGCGCAAGCTAAGTTGGATGTGTCTGATGCGCATTTAAAAGTTGATCAATTGCAGGGCAGTGCTGATTTTACGCAACAAGGCTTGACGACATTGGCGTTGACGGGGCAAGCTTTTTCGCAACCGGTGACGCTGAGTTTGCCGATTAATCAACATACCGTGCAAATGCAAGGCAATGTCAATGTCATCGATGTGGCACGCTGGTTGCGATGGCCGCAACAAAAAGTGTTATCGGGTACGACGCATTATACGGTTGCCGTTGATTTGCCGACGCAAGGGTTTATTCAACAAGCCGTGGTGTCTTCTGATTTGCGGGGCGTGAAGATTAACTTGCCGGGGCAGTTTGCTAAGGCAGCCAATATTCCGGCAAAATTTAGTTTGACGTTGAATGCGCCATTGGCAGCGAATACGCAAATGCTTTTAAATTACAATAATTTTCAGGTGAGGATGACCGATGCGGCAACGGGTATGACGTTTGGGGTCAATAATGCGATGGCGCGTGGTCAAGTCATGTGGCCGACAGCGGCGCATCAGCAGGCGGTACAAGCCGTTTTTCAATATTTGCATTTACAACCTAATACGCTGGCGGGCACGGTGAATAGTGTGGTTAAACCAACGGCATTGCCCGCAGTGCACTTTAGTTGCCAGGATATGATGTATGGCAGTACGCCATTAGGGCGCGTGACGTTTGAATTATTGCCGACAAATCGCGGCATGACCATTACGCAATTAACGGCGCGTTCGACGTTTTATCAAATCGATGCGAGGGGTACTTGGCTGGAAAATGGTACGCATATACAAGGAAAAGTACAGACGCAGCATGTGGATAGCGTATTGGCGGCGTGGGGGGATGCGCCGGTGAATTACACCTTAAGCAATGGCACGCTGCAATTTCAATTCGCTTGGGCGGGTGCACCATGGGCGGTCAATCTCAAAACAGTGTCAGGCACGGCAAACTTAGTCTTGGGTAAGGGGCAAGTGTTACATTTGGATAAAGAAACCAGCGCAAAAGTGGGTTGGGGACGTATGCTCAATATTCTCAGTTTGCAAAGTATTCCGCGGCGATTATCGTTGGATTTTAGTGATGTGTTTGCCAAGGGGTATAGTTTTGATTCGCTGAAAGGGAATTTTACCTTACAAAATGGCAGCGCGTTTACGCAGGATGCGCATCTGGGCAGTGAAGTCGCGCATATCAATATTTATGGCCGTTTTGGTTTAGCGGCGCATGATTATGATTTGCGTATGGATGTCACGCCGCATGTCACCTCTAGTTTGCCGGTGGTGGCGGCATTAGCGTTAAGCAATCCATTGATCGGTGTCGCGACTTGGATGGTGGGTAAGATGGTGAATCCAGCGGTTTCAAAAATGACGACGTATCATTATGCTATTACGGGCGGTTGGGATAATCCACAGTGGCGCAAAGTAGGCGGATCTGGATGAGCAGAGTTGCAAAGTTAAATTTTCAAGCTAAACTAACTGAGTTTAGTCATATGTATCTTGAAGGTGAACCATGCGTACGGTGAATATTCATGAAGCAAAAACGCACTTATCCGGCTTGATAGAGGCTGCCGTGAGAGGCGAGTCATTTATCATTGCCAAAGCGGGTAAGCCGTTAGTGAAGGTTGTGGCGCTAGATTATTCCGAAAATAGGCCGGCATCTAGACTGGGATTTATGGCCGGGCAGATCAAGGTACCGGATGATTTTGATCAAATGGGAGCAAGTGAGATCAATGCGCTTTTTGGGGAAGGTGTATGAGGCTATCGTCTACTATAAAGTGAATACAAAGCGCACCTGAACAGTTAGAAACAGTTACAAATTGAATGTGAGCTATTCCAATTTATTTATCTGAGAGACTATATGTCAACGCAGTTTATTAGCCTGGGTATGTTGGTGTTACTATGCGCTATGTTGCCTGGCTTGGATTTTGCCATCGTCACAAAAAATACTTTATTGTATTCACGTCGCGCCGGTCTATTGACAGCGATGGGTGTCGGAATTGCGATTCTAGTGCATGTGACCTATTGTGTACTCGGTTTGGCTGTTGTGATCAAGCATTCGTTATGGTTATTTAGCTTAATTAAATATATTGGTGCAATGTATCTTGTTTATTTAGGCGTGATGACGTTACGTTCACCTGTGGCTTCTTTGCCAAAGGCATCGCATGAAGCGGCGTTACCCATTAAAGTGTGCACAGATATACCGCGGTGGATAGCGTTTCGGCAGGGTTTTTTATGTAATTTATTAAATCCAAAAGCGATGTTGTTTATGCTATCTTTGTTTACGGTGATTGTTCATGCGCATACCCCGCCATTTGTATTGGCATTATATGCCGTGGAAGTATCGCTCATTACCGGCGGCTGGTTTTGTGCGTTAGTCCTATTTTTATCGCTACCTGCGGTAACGCGGATGTTAGCGCGTGCTGAAAAATACATTGCAAAATTATTAGGCGGTTTTTTGATTGTGTTGGGTGTCATACTGGCCGACATTCCGCACCTTTGTCTTTTTCGATAACGCTTCGTTAAAAATGTGTTTTAAATGCTCATTTACTTACGTGTAAACTGCGCTTTAAAACGCATTTTTGCCTCGATTTATACAAAAAATACTTCGATGCAGAATGCCGGTGGTATTAGTGGAGCGCGGTTAGTAACAGATCACCCCACCCCTGCTAATGTCTCCCTCCCCGGAGCGCGCGCTTTGCGCTAGCGGGGGGGGTGGCGCGTAGCGCCGGGAGGGGATTGTGTTATGGCATGGGCTGCTTTTATTTTGTCTATGCCATAAGC
>VFKI01000035.1 GCA_009885665.1 Gammaproteobacteria bacterium | reverse complement strand
TACAAGACAAAAAGTTGCGCTGGGTACGCGTAAAAAACGTGTCAAGCACTTTTTTTAAAATTTGAAAAAATTTAGCAAGAGGGGTGCGAGCAGTTACAATGAACTAGCCGCACTCGAAAGTTGGAACGCATCGAACAATAAGACAAGACAAGCATTAGAGACTTCTGTTAACCACCATGTTCGCAGACTTGATGAAAGATTAGCTGCTGTAGAGGATGCGATGTTCGCAAAAACGGAGGCTCTAAAAAAGATGGTTAATCAACTATCCATGGATAATCAAAAAAAAGATACAAGTCCAGCAAAGCTTTGGGAGGCTAAGTTTGATGGTGCATTATATGACTTAACTTCACGTTTAGACCAGATGGGATTGGACTTTAACCGCTACCTTACAAATCAAAATCACTCTGTCCGTAAAGAATTTGATGGTATCCGTGAAGAATTTGATGGTATCCGCGCTTTTTTGTCCGAGGTTAAGGCATGGGCTAAACAAATAGAGCAAATACTTAATGAAATAAAAGCAAACCCGGGAAATGAAGCAAAAGAAATACCTGATTCATCCAATCTTGGCGCAAATCCTTCCGATGGAGGCAATAATGATAAACTATCCATTAGCATTGCTAAACACGACGCCTTTTTTCAGCCTGGCTCGCCTAACAATCCACCGCAAATTCAAACACAAGATGCAATGATCTCTGATTCTATTGCGGAGCCTAGCTATTCTTATTCCTCGCCATCATCTCAGCAACTATAGGTTGACACGTAGCAATCGAAGAATCGATATAGCCCGCGATAACTCACGTAACAAGTAAGACAGATTAAAAATAGCAAAAAATAAAGCCAGAAAATCGGCTGAACTGCCGCAACGTTTGAATGAAATGAAATCTCATGCGTTGCGGTCAATAAATAATAGCCGATCACTGTGGCAAAAGCGCGAGAAGCACGCAGCATGCCGGTGGCCATGAATTCGCTGCGCTCTTCGTATTGCAATAAATCGCGAATATGGGTGCGCAATGTCGTTTGTAGTAAAAATTCAGCGCACGCAAACAAGACGATCGTCAGCAATGGATAGACAAAAGCAAGCGGCGCATTACCCGAAAAATATAAGCCAACCGCCAATACGACAAATGCAACCATCAGCAGCTTGAGGCTACGCGATAAGTTTTTATGGATATCGATCGCGCTACCCCATTGACAAAACAACAGACTCACACCAAACAACGTATTGGCAAGCGGATCCGCCAACATCAATATTGCGGGAGAAACACCGTGAATACGGCTGACGTGATGGGTGAGAAAATAAAAAAAAGAAGTCGCAATTACCGTATTCGCGAGCCAATAGGGGATGTTAAATAAAAACACCAGCCCGAGAAATTGTAATAAATGACGGTTGCCATTGTGGCGTGCGCGCAAAATGACAGCGCCGACTGCCAGCGAAAAAGAGAGGAGAATAAAGATACGGGTAAATGTCGCCAGTGTCAGCGCCGTAAAAACCAGTAAAGCCAGCACAATAAGTCCCGCATAAAAACGGCCGAAATAAGCAGGTCTGGGCGCAATATCATCCTGAATAGAGCGATACGTCACCGCGAAAATAAGCAATGCGATAACGCCCAATATTAAACAACCGTAAAAAACATGCGCTGAATTCATGCGCATTAAAAAAATACTGCAACCGATGCAGCCGCCGACATTGACAAAAATTTGATAGAGGTAATTGCCGCGCATACGTGTCGCATGATTATCAAATAAATGATTGATAAAAATAACGATGCTAAAAAAATATAGCCCGCCACCAACAATATACAGCGTGACGGCCAGTCGCGTCAGCACCGGTATTTTGCATGCCAATAAAAAAATCGCTGTCACACTGAGCGCAACGCCGATGAAGAGTGAATGCTTTTGTCGGCCACAGCCAGATAATACAAAACCAAAAAACAATGAACACAACGCCAGTAAAACATTCGCCGTGGTGGTGATAGAGTAAGCGTCTGTCAACGACATGCCGCCCGCTTGCAAGATATAGGCCAACGGATCTTTGAGAATGTAATAACCGGAAAAAAAAAGTGTGTTGATGAGCAAGGTGAAGATGAAAGAGCGCTGAGCAAGCGACGAGGCGGGACGTGAGACGAATGGGGCGGATACAGGCAATGCAGTTGTTGACGCTGGCCGAGTCTCCGTGGTCATTAGCTTACCCCCTATCGTATCTGTAACTATTCAGATGGCTACTCGGGCAAATAGCTCGCCGGCGTCACACCACTTAAGGGGGAGAATCGCGATTCTCCCCCTTAAGAATCCCCCATCGCGTAAAGTCAGGTTGTCTCTGGCCTCGCGGGTGTTTTTCGAAGATTGTGCTGAATGGTTACTCATATCTCAAATAAATTGGAATAGCGCACATTCAATTGCAGCACGGCGTCGCCCATTTTGTCATCCGCGCAAAATTTTTCACCTCATAACCTTCAGCAAAGGTATACGCAGAAAGTTTTGCGCCACATGCACATCTCACATCTCACATCGCAGCTCAAAAAAACGTACTAACGCTCACACATACTTACGTCGCGCACCGACAAGATCAAAAAATTTCTGTCGATCGCCCGCTGCAAAAATTGCCAATTCTTTAAACATCCATTCCACTAAAGCAGGGCGCGCTTCGACGTAGATATAAAACAAGCTCGCCCCAAATGGCATGGATAAATCGCCATGCTCGGTGCTGACAGTATCCAAAACGGCATCAGCAGGCACATGCAAATAATGCGCGAGGCCCTCAAGAGAATAATCACCAGTTTCAACTAAATCGCGAATCAAGCAACGCATGATTTCTTTATCCATTCTATAAGCCTCCCACACGGGTTTATCTTCTTCGTTTTGATTAAGTTTTATGAGCCCAAAATGCCGCGCCAACAATCCGCGCAAACAACAAATGAGTGCAACACTCAAAAAATTACGCCGGCAATGCGCCGAGTTCGCCAAAAAATGGGGCAACTGCGCAAGTTGCTCAGCCATCGCTTGTTGGCGCTGTGCTTTGGTTTGTGTGACTGGCGCAATTTTTTCCGCAGTGAGCGGCTCGATTTTTACTGACGCAGTTTTGACTGATGCCGCTTTAGTTAATACCGTTTTCTTACGCATAATACGTACCTCACAATAGTGGAGGAGCAAAATCAACCGACGTGCATATGCATCGATTAACCACACTACCCGCCTGGGGTTAAATACAATTTCCTTTGTTTCCTTAAGAAAAAACTAGCAGATTGCCCGCATCATCTTTCCTTCCCACACTACTCGTTTGGTCCGCTGAATGGATGTTCGCTTTGGCGTCGAACTGAATCTCTTATATTATGTGAGTGAGCATATTCGCGAACAACATTTTTGTCAAGCGACTTTTTCGTATTTTTTTAACTGCAGTTTGTCAAGTTTGTCCAGTTAAGTTGTCATAGTAAAGTTTGACAATAATTATTGACAAAAAGGACAGCTCATGCAACCATTACCTTTCACTCAAGGAAGCCGCCACCATGCAAGATATCGCCAAAAAAATTACCTGTCTGCTTAAAGCAAACAACATGAATCAAAAAAAATTAGCTGAAAAAATTGGAGTAACAAAGCAAGTCATCAGCCTTATTTGCAACGGAAAAACTAAAAATTCTAAATCGTTATATGAAATCGCAAAATATTTCGGGGTAGAATACCACTGGCTCACCAACAGCGGCAACGACGGCGGCAACAGCAACGACATCCGAAAAAATGACATAAAAAGCATTTATGACGACATTCTTGTTCTAGATAAATTTTATAAAATACCTTTTATTACAACTTTCGATATACATAAAAACTTACTATCAAATGGTCAGTTAATTTTAAAAAATATTATTGCAGAAAAACATGAGATCACCAGCGAGCCAGATCACAGCCAAATGTTTGCCATGCGTGCTAGCAATAATGCATTAAAATTTAAATTTGGGGTAAATACCACACTTATATTTCATACTGGATTAACGCCAATATCAGGTGACTTCATTATGGTATGGTTGCCCGCCAAGGAATTATTTGTATACCGAGATCTTCATATAGAGGGAAATAAAAAAACACTTATCCCTCTCGAAGAAGATTTATACAAATCGTTAGTCATGGGCGAAAACGATGTGATTACCGCCGTACTATGCGAACAACGAGTAAAGCGTCCCGAGCCAATTATAGCTTCATAATAAATTTATATCACACACACCATTAACATCTATAGGCTAAATTGATAAACCCCATCACTACAGTCATCTTCCAACTCAAGAAAACCGGCCACAATGCACTTACGATTTTCTATTTTTTCATACAACTCAATATTAACACTCTCTATGCCCGGTTCAATAATATTAGCCATGACAAATCTTCCTTTTATCTTTTCTTAAGAATGACGAAACAATATCGACTAGCCACCACACCACCAAGCCCTCAAAAGTACAATCAATCCAGTTGCCGCGAAAAATTAACCTGCCGCGCATCCCCGGTTGATAAATACCACACAAACCGCGATGATAAACGACACGACCAAGGCACACCCACATGCATAGCACTAGCGCACCCCATCAATCTGTCACCACCGCGCCACAGACTACCACGCTCAGCAACATCATCGACACCGCCATATTACGCGGCATTGCCCGCCTGCGCGTCAACACTGACCTGACACAAGCACGCCGCGAACAATTACTACAACTTTGTCGCCATACATTACAGACGCCCGCATTATTTACATCAGACAATACTGCACTGACATCACCCATTGAAAACCACGCAACGCCGCCCCAGCCTTTTATACTCTTTGTTTCACTTTATCAACAACATCGACTGCTCGCGTGCCACGCGATTGCCGCACCCACATTCGCAGCCGCCGCCATCGCCTCGACCCAGCGTGGGCTACAAGATTTTAGCACGCCCCCCAATCCCGCCACCATTCGCATCGAAATCAGCCTCCTCATCGACCCGCAGCCCTTTCCCGCAAATCTCGCAATGATCGAGCACAGTCTTCGCCTCGGCATTGATGCAATCAGCCTGCGTCATGCGGATAAATTTGCTGTATTCAAAAGCAGCGTTGCCATTCAGCATGGTTTCGATACGGCTATGTTACTACAAAAACTTAGCAATAAATGCGGCATATCGCTCAATGCTGCCGATATTAGCACGCGCAAAACCATCATTTCACGCTGGCGCAGTATTGATTTTCGTGAAAGCTTCGACACACGTCGCAGTTTATGCGACCTTTATCGCGGCAATCTTTTATGCTTACAACACGAAGTTGACGACGCGGCAATTCAGCGTGCCGCCAACGCGAGCTACCAAATGCTGAGTCGCTTTATCCAGCAATCCGACGCGCCCGCCTATCTTTATCAGCAACATTGGCAGCCACCTACCGAACCTGCCCACCACTTACGCATCCTGGCCTCGCTCTGGGTTGCCGCACAATATAACGATCCCGTCATCCTGCCATGTATCGACACGCATGTGCAACGCTTTATTGCGCGTCATTTCCATCAATCGGCGTGCATCGTCAATGGCATCACAGACATAGGGATTAATGGTTGCCTGTTATTATTATTAACCACGCGCAACACGCCACCTTTTCATCCGTACTGCCATGCTTTACACAATTATTTATTACGCGCCCACGATGCTGCGCGCGGTAAATTTTCCACGATTACCACCCCCGCGCTCAGCAATGCGTTTCACGAATCAGAATTATTTTTGCCGGGTATTGCGCTCAATGCGTTATTGCATTACGACCGCGCTTTTAGCACTTCGCACGCGCCCGCTATTGCCGCCAACATTCTGCCTTATTACCAAAACTTACTCGACACGCGCGCTGACGCCATCCTCATGGCCAGCTGGATGGTACCGGCTTACACTGAACTCTTTTTTATAACGCGCCTCAGCGCCTACCGCGATTTTGTGTTCGCGCTACTTGATCCACTGCTTAACCAACAAGTTACCCACAATGATCCTGACATTGACTTAATTGGCAGCTTTTCGCGCGCCGGCAGTGCCGCCGTGACGGCCACGCTGACCGATTGCCTCCTCGACGGCCATCGTCTCGCTGCCGCCTGCCACGATACCGCGCGCCAATCGGCTTATCATGATGCTATATATATGGCTGCACGCTTTATCCTCCAATCGCAGTATACTGCGGATAATTGTCATGACCCGCATTGTTATGGCGGCTTTAAAAACAGCTTTATTGATGCGGCTATTCGTATCGATAACCAGCAACACGTCACGCATACACTAACGCGGTTGCATAACTATTCAGATGGCTACTCGGGCAAATAGCTCGCCGGCGTTACGCCACTTAAGGAGGAGAATCGCGATTCTCCCCCTTAAGAAAAAACGGCAGGAAAGCCGTTTTTGACGCACAAAGTG
>VFKI01000069.1 GCA_009885665.1 Gammaproteobacteria bacterium | reverse complement strand
CGCCTCCATCCTTGGAGGCTCGCCCTCCGGGCGCACTGTGTGCGACAAAAACGGCTTTCCTGCCGTTTTTTCCCCCTCTGACAACTCCCCCATCGCTACCCGCTACCCTAGTTTATGTAGGGGATACCTTTTTTATATCTTAAGATAAACGTCAAACCGGCAGCTGCTGCCTTTTTGCGAAAAATTCGGGGAGCAATGACTTAATGCAGTGGCAAGGCGCGGTCTTTTTACCACAACCCGATCAGTGGCACAAGCCAGCGCGACGTCGAGTAGTTCGTTCGCATCTACGTCGTCACCCACGATGTCATGGAACTGGCGCATGGCAAGCTTGGGTAAAGCAGATTTTTGGCGTGCCGGAAACATTGGGTCGAGAAATATGATATTGGCGGGCGGCGCGAGGGTGGGGAGATAGTCGCGCGCATCCGCATGGATGAGGTGCATGCGTTGGACGATGGCCGCAGTGTCGGGTTGAGCGGCAGCCTGTTGTAATGCGATGGCAAGTTGTTGGTGAATGATAGGCGAACGTTCTATTAAGATGATCTCAAAACCGAGGGCGGCCAAAATAAAGCTATCTTGACCCAGACCCGCCGTTGCATCCACCAGCCGGGGGTGCGTATTATTTTTTAAACCGGCCGCACGCGCCAGTGCTTCACGTCGCAAAGATGTGTTGCGCGCGCGCCAGAGAAGCTTGGGGGTCAGGAAGGAGATGTTCAGTGTCTTATCCGATGCAGTGTGTCGCAGGCTCAGTCCTCTTTGACCGTCTTGTTTTGTAGTATAGAGCAAAACAGCGTAAAATTCGTGCCATTATATCGAGGATTCGTACCATGTCGATCGTTTTTCCGCTACGTCAATTTCCTGCTACGCGTTTACGGCGTATGCGGATGGCGCCATTTTCACGACGTTTGATGGCAGAAACATCATTAACGGTCGACCATCTCATTTACCCCCTTTTTATTGTCGAGGGCGAAAATCGGCGTGAAGCAATTGCCTCTATGCCGGGAATTGAACGTCTCAGTATTGATTTGTTGCTACGAGAAGCAGAAACCCTTGTGCAATTGGCCGTGCCGGCGATTGCATTATTCCCGGTGATTGATATGCCGCATAAATCGCTGCGGGCTGAGGCGGCCTGTGATCCGGATGGCCTGATTCCGCGCGCCGTGCGGGCGATAAAGAAAAATTTCCCGCAATTAGGCGTGATCACCGATGGCGCGCTGGATCCTTATACGACGCATGGTCAAGATGGCATCATCGATGAAAAGGGTTATGTTTTAAATGATGAAACAACCACCGTGCTCGTCCAGCAATTATTGACACATGCGGCAGCTGGTGCGGATATTGTTGCGCCTTCTGATATGATGGATGGCCGCATTGGCGCGGTGCGCGCCGCGCTTGAGCAATATGGCCATACGAATATTAAAATCCTTGCGTATTCAGCAAAATATGCGTCATCATTTTATGGGCCGTTTCGGGATGCGGTTAATTCACGCACGTTATTGGGACGTGCCGATAAGTTTCAGTATCAAATGGATCCACGCAATCGCAATGAAGCGTTGCATGAAGTGGCGCTGGATATTCAAGAAGGTGCGGATATGGTGATGATTAAACCCGGGTTGCCGTATTTAGATATTGTGCGCGAAGTGAAGGATATGTTTCGCATGCCAACGTTTGTCTATCAAGTGAGTGGCGAATATGCCATGCTTAAAGCCGCGACACAAGCGGGTTGGTTAGATGAAAAAGCCGGTGTAACGGAAGCATTGCTCAGTATGCGTCGCGCGGGGGCAGATGCAATATTGACGTATTATGCCAAGGATGTTGCACATTGGTTACAGCAAAAATGATGAATATATGATGAATACATGGCATGAATTATTTTCACCGCTCTGGACTTCTGTTAACGGGCAGCGCGCGAGTCGTATTGCTTTAGTTGCCGTGGCGGTATTATTTACACTGACGGTATTAACAGAATTATGGTCGTTGCGTGCAACTGGCGATACAGTAGATGCATCTGTTATTGTGGCAGTGCCGCATGCTACTGCGGCGCAGCAAGTCGATAATGCGGCGGTCGGGCGCTTGTTTGGTCGTGCTGCGACGCATTTGCCGATAACACAATTACAGTTACAATTGACAGGAATAATGCAAACAGGTGATGGTAAAGCATCACAGGCGATTATTGCGCAACCGGATCAGCCCGATCAAATTTTACATGTGGGTGATAGTGTTGGCACGACGGGTGTTAAGTTATATGCAATTAATCAGGATAATGTGGTATTGGAAAATGGCGGGCAGTTAGAAACCTTGGTATTGCAACGGCTATCCCCTACGATTGTGTCGGCGCCAACGTTAATCAATACGCCGCTTCCCGCGCTTAAGCGTCTCAAAATTATGCGTTACTAGAAGGAAAATGCGATGTTTCGTTATATAGGTTTAATTGTTTGTAATCTGTTGTTATTAACAGCATGTGCCAGTCAGCAACAGCACGTGATGTTGGGGCAGCAATCCTTTGAGTCAGGCCGCTATGCTCAAGCGTTGGGGCAGCTCATGCCTGCAGCGGAAAAAGGCAATGCTGAAGCGCAATATGCCATTGGTTATATGTTTTATTATGGTTTGGGGACGCAACAAAATGCCGCGGCAGGGATGGCGTGGATTGATCGCGCAGCCGCTGCGCAATATGCGCCGGCGATTAATGCTTTAAAAATGATGCGACAGCATTAACCGACATTCCGCACCTTCGTCTTTTTGTAACTATTCAGCTGGGGCTGCATTTTGCAGAAAACGGCCAGATTTGAGCCAAGGTTTTGTGAAAAATTGCTGAAAAAGCGGAGCATACACAGAAGTATGTGAGCATTT
>VFKI01000151.1 GCA_009885665.1 Gammaproteobacteria bacterium | reverse complement strand
CTTCAGTATTCCTGCGATTTTTCTTCTTCCGGTACGCTTATATCTGACACCACGCTGGGCGCAATCTGTCAAAGTTATTTATGCGCAGAGCCTTAGCGATAGTGATTGCATCATACCATTTTACGCAACATATAATGCAAAATACCACCATGACGGTAATATTCAGCCTCATTTAAAGTGTCGATGCGACAGAGTACAGGGACTTTTATTTCGCTGCCGTCCTTACGTTTCACCGCAACGTGCAGTTGCATGCCGGGGGTAATTTGTTCTGGCAATTTTATATCAATGACTTCGTCGCCCGCTAATTTCAAAGTTTTACGCGTGGCGCCATCGATAAATTCCAAGGGTAAAATTCCCATGCCAATTAAATTTGAACGATGAATGCGTTCGAAACTTTCGGCAATGACAGCGCTGACGCCCAATAATTTAGGTCCCTTAGCCGCCCAATCACGCGATGAACCCGTGCCATATTCCTTGCCGGCAATGATAACTAAAGGCGTTTTTTCTTGGCCATAACGCATTGCAGCATCATAAATCGACATGACTTCAGCACTAGGCACATGGCGCGTTACACCACCTTCCACGCCTGCCACCATTTCATTGCGAATGCGAATATTGGCAAACGTGCCGCGCATCATGACTTCGTGATTGCCACGTCGTGCGCCATAAGAGTTAAAGTCTTTTATTGCAATACCATGGTTAACAAGATATTTGCCAGCTGGGCTGTCGGATTTAATCGAACCCGCCGGTGAAATGTGGTCAGTGGTAATGCTGTCACCTAATACTGCCAGTATCCGCGCGCGCTTGATGGAAGCGATAGGTGTAGGTGTCATCGTCATGTTGGCAAAATAAGGCGGATGCTGAATATAAGTGGAATCATGTTGCCATGTATAGGTTTGCGCGTCTGGCACCTCAATTTTTTGCCATTCGCGCGTACCGCTAAATACATCGGCATATTGTTCTTTGAACATTTTGCGCGTGACATTTGCCATGGCAGCGGTAATTTCAGCACCACTCGGCCAGATATCTTTGAGGTAGACTGGCTTGCCTTGTTCATCATGACCGAGCGGTTGCGATGTTAAATCAATACGCGTGGTGCCTGCCAATGCGAACGCCACAACTAATGGCGGCGAAGCCAGCCAATTAGCGCGTACTAATGGGTGAATTCGCCCTTCAAAATTACGGTTGCCGGATAATACGGCTGAAACAGTTAAGTCATGCTCGACAATAGCTGCGCCGACAGATTCTTCCAGGGGACCCGAATTGCCAATGCAGGTGGTGCAACCATAGCCCACTAAATTAAAGCCCAAGGCATCAAGCGAAGCTTGTAAATTGGCTTCTTTTAAATAACGTGTGACGACGGTCGAGCCAGGTGCCAGCGAAGCTTTTACCCAAGGTTTGACTTGCAGCCCCTTGCTGATCGCTTTTTTTGCCAGTAAACCGGCCGCCATGAGCACGCCAGGATTAGACGTGTTGGTGCAACTGGTGATGGCGGCAATGACCACGTCGCCTTGATGTAAATCAAAGCCATTGCTGGTTTTAACTGCAGTAGATTTATCCTGATTTCCTTCTAATAAGCGATCAAATGCCGCGCCGACTTTATTTAAAACGACTTTATCTTGAGGCCGTTTAGGGCCTGCCAAGGAAGGTTCGACGCTATTAAGATCCAGCGTGACAACTTCAGTGAAAATGGGTTCAGGTGTCGTTTGATCCTGCCATAAGCCTTGCGCTTTGGCATAGGTTTCTACGAGCGCAACATGATCTTCATCACGATTGGTGAGGCGTAAATACTCTAATGTGGCTTGACCAATGGGGAAAAAGCCGCAAGTTGCACCATATTCCGGCGCCATATTGGCAATCATAGCGCGATCTGCCAGTGGTAAATCGTGCAAGCCTTCACCAAAATATTCTACGAATTTACTGACCACACCTTTGGCGCGCAATATTTGCGTCAGTGTTAACACTAAATCAGTTGCTGTCACACCTTCACGTAATTTACCGGTTAATTTAACGCCGATGACTTCGGGGATTAGCATGGAGACCGGTTGACCCAACATGGCAGCTTCTGCTTCGATACCCCCCACACCCCAGCCGAGTACGCTCAAGCCGTTTATCATAGTGGTGTGACTGTCTGTGCCGACAACAGTATCAGGACAGGCGATGGTTTTGCCTTCTATTGTCGTTGTCCAAATCGTTTTAGCGAGGAATTCTAAATTGACTTGGTGGCAAATGCCCGTGTCAGGTGGGACAACGCGAAAATCACTGAAGGCGTGTTGCCCCCAACGCAGGAAGCGATAGCGTTCAAAATTTCTTTGCATTTCTTTATGGGCATTAGTGCCGAGGGCGGTAGGCGTGCTCCATTCATCGACTTGGATGGAATGATCGATGACGAGGTCGACAGGTGAGAGGGGATTGATTTTTCGGGCGTCGCCGCCGAGGCGAGTGATGGCGTCACGCATGGCAGCCAGATCAACCACTGCGGGTACACCGGTGAAGTCTTGCATCAATACACGTACCGGCCGAAAAGCAATTTCACGCGCCGCTTGTTTTTTTGCAAGACCTTGCGCCAAAGTGCGGATATCGTCAGCGGTGACGTCGGTGCCATTTTCGTTGCGTAATAAATTTTCCAGTAATACTTTCAGCGAGCAGGGCAGACGCTCAATAGTCCCTAGGCCAGCCTCTTTAGCAGCGACCAGGCTAAAGTAGTCAAATGATTTACCGTTCACGGTGAGGGTGCGGCGGGTATTGAAAGAATTGCGAGCTGACATGGTTTATTCCTTGCCGGTTATGATTGTCAATAGGCGTCATGATCCGTATTATACACAGCATCCCAACAATTGGCATAGATGCATGATCACCTTGATTAAACCGTGGCTGCTGTCCATACAGCAACAAATTTGCGTTATGCTGGAAGCGGAAGCGCCGGGCGAGCATTTTCATGAAGACAGTTGGCAACACCATGCGGGGGGCGGTGGTTTGACGCGCGTGTTGCAAAACGGCGTCATTTTGGAAAAAGCCGGCGTTAATTTTTCGCATGTGCAGGGTAAATCTTTGCCGGCTGCGGCGACGGCGCGTAATCCGCATTTAGCGGATAAAGCTTTTGAAGCGATGGGTGTGTCTGTGGTGATTCATCCACGTAACCCGTATGTACCGACCACGCACGCGAATGTGCGCTTTATTCAGGTGGGTGATCATTTTTGGTTTGGGGGCGGATTTGATCTAACGCCTTATTATGGTTTTATGGCAGATTGTGTGCACTGGCATACGATGGCGCATGCGGCATGTGCGCCTTATGGCGAAGAAATTTATACGCAATTTAAACGAAATTGTGATGAATATTTTTATTTGCGGCATCGTAATGAACCGCGTGGTATTGGCGGTTTATTTTTTGATGATTTACATGAATGGGGTTTTGAAAAAACGTTTGCTTTTTTGCGTGGAGTAGGGGATCATTTCGTTAAAGCTTACCAGCCTATTCTCGCGCAACGTAAATCTCATACTTATACTCAACGTGAGCGCGACTTTCAATTATATCGCCGTGGTCGATATGTCGAATTTAATTTAATATACGATCGTGGCACATTATTTGGTTTGCAATCGGGTGGCCGCACTGAATCAATCTTGATGTCATTGCCGCCTATTGTAGAATGGAAGTATGATTGGCAACCTGAGGCAGGCTCAAAGGAAGCTGAGTTATATAATGTTTTTTTACAGCCGCGGGCGTGGGTGTGACATCCTTGTTTTCTGACACCACGCTGGGCGCAATCTGTCAAAGTTATTTATGCGCAGAGCCTAACGGTTCAGGCGAGGCATTGCGAGGCGCTTCGCGATGGTTACCTAATTATATTATTTTTTGGAGAAATTTTTTATGTTAACTTATAAAAACACTAAACGTTTAATTCTTGCCGCCAGCTTACTCACAGCAGCAGCCGTTGTTTCCACTGCCGCTTTTGCGGGCAACCGTGCCGGCGCATTTTATGGCACTTTATCAGAAGGGTATTATCATTTTTCGCAACAGCGTCATTTGGAAAATACGGCTGTACCGGGCATTGCGCTGGGTTATGATTTCACCGACCAATTTGCTGCACAAGCCGGTGCATTAGTATTGAATGCGGATCATCGTGGTCATGAGGCTGTTGGTGGCGCGCATGGTTTCATCTATCAATTGGATGGCGTATATCGTTTCGCAAAAAGCGGCAATTTTGAACCCTATGCACTGGGCGGCGTGCAAGTGACCAGCTTGAAACCGGCTGGCAACAATACAGTCGACCAAGCAGGTGTTAATCTGGGGATAGGCGCTCAATATTTTGTCGCAGACTCGATTGCGCTGGGTGCTGAAGCGCGCGACTTCTACACTTTTTCAGGTGGCAAGAATGAGGCTATGCTCGCGGCCAATATCACTTTCTTGATAGGGGGTGAAACTGCGGCGGCGCCTACGCTTGCACCGATGCCAACACCTGTGCCTGTTTCATTGAAAGATGAGCATCCGAATTATAAGGGCGAGTGAATAAATACAACCGGCATTCCGGTGAATATTAGCGATGAGGGCGTTATTAACTGCGCAAGGGCATTCGGTTAAGCTGGCGATAGGGGCTGAGTCCGCAACAAGCTGCATCGGAAGAAAGGTTGAAGATGAGCGTGGTGTTGCTTAAAGCCGACCTGCCGTGGGTTCGTCGGATCGTAAAATACAAGGACGTATTTTCCGACCGCATGGATGCAGCTTCATCCGACGCGGCCCACAGTGGGTCGGCTGACTTATGTGCTGCGTACTCAGCTCCCTTATCCTAACTTTCATAAAAATTATACCCGCGCCGGTATCACTAGCCGGTCTCCCGGCATGACGTTGTCATTCATCATTAAATTCGCCAGTCGAATTGCGGAAGGTGTGGTATGAAAATGCTGCGCGATATGTTGCAAGGTATCGTGATGCCGCACAACATAAAATTTATCGCGTTCGCTGAGTTCCCAAGCAGGTGTTGGCTGCGATACCAGGCTATCGTCCGCCTGCAGTTGATTAGCATCAGCCACTAATTGATCTAATTGTTGTTGCTGCGCCGGTAAATTCAAATGGGTCGGAATAATCAAACGTTGTCCGGCACTAATCGTTGCGTTAGGTAACCCATTTAACCCAACTAATTCTTTTACGTGGCGATGATAGTGGTGCGCAATACTGCGTAAGGTATCATTGTTGCGTACGATATACAGCGTATCGCCAGGCTGCATAGCATAACGATCCTCTGAGGCATGGGTTTCTGCCAGCGTAGCTTGCATCACAGCAGTTAAATCACTCGGATCACTCACTGTTTGTTGCATCGCCAAGTTATCGCTGCGAATAATGCCTAAATCACGTGCCGCTACATCTTCTTGGCGTGGCAGCATAGCGAGACTCACTAATTTGTTGAGATTTTCAGTGAATTGTTCAAGATGCCCAATCGGTATCACGATACGTGCCGGTGTGGCAGGCAACGTTACATCGCGACGATAGCCGGGATTTAAAGCGCGTAATCGCGCTGGGCTTAAGCGTGCTAAATTAGCGGCTTCGCTGAGATTCATGGAAATGCCCGTATTAACTGCCGCGAGATACGGCGCATTTGGTACGCTCGGAAATGAAATAGGCGAAAGTTCCGGGTGGCTGATGATGGTTGCCAGCGCTAGCAACTGCGGCACATAATCTTCGGTTTCTTGCGTTAAGGATAACGACCAATAATCTATACCGTCTCCTGTCTGCAAATTATGACGAATGGCAGCGCCAATTTTACCTTGACCCGCATCATAAGCCGCAATTGCTAACAACCAATTACCTGAAAATAAGGTACGTAAAAATGCCAGGTGATCAAGTGCGGCACGCGTTGAGCTCACAACATCATAGCGACCATCATACCAAGCTGTCGGACGTATACCATAATCAGAAGCCGTCGCCGTTTGCATTTGCCACATGCCAGCCGCACCTGAGCTTTCATTTTTAGCAAAAGGATCATAAGCACTTTCAATAATAGGTAAAAGCACTAATTCAGCCGGTAAATGGCGCTTATGGGTTTGCTGCAAAACAAAATACAGCCAAGGCGCGGCGCGCAGCATGGTGCGCTGTAAATAGTTCGGGTGCTGGTAATACCAGCGAATCTTTTGCTGAACGCGTGGATTATTTTCATCGTGCGGCAAGGCAAACTCGTGACGCAGCTCAGTCCAAATATCACCCGCATTATAATAACGATTTAAATCGGCGCTAATCATCGCTTGACGCGCCAAAGGTTTTTCTAGCGTCGTTTTTTGATAAACGCGAATGCCGTCAACCGGCCAAGCACTGGCGGGTAGTAATATAAATAAGCTTGTCAAGATTAAAATGAATTTCATAATAGTAAATGGCTCAATACGCTTCATGCGTGGTACATCCTTTCCGTAATTATTCAGATGGCTCGTCGGGTAAAGCCCTCTCATCGCGAGGTGGGCGGCTACGCCTTCCCAATACAAACTTCACCAGGTATAGTGACGCGATACCCCCGAGGAAGCAAGCACTTGGATCGATTATTACGCATTCAACATCAATGGCATGACTGGCTTACACGACCGTTGGGGCGTAGTCTGATGCAAGCAGAACGTCATGACTTGACTCGCCTGTTGGCAGATTTACCCAAAATGCGTAGTGCGTTGCTGGGTGTGCCTGCACAAATTGGCTTATTGCAAACGTGCCATGCGGCTACGACGCGTTTACTACTGGCACCCTTTAATTTGCATGATACAACCGTAGTGGGGCATTTTCATGCTGTGCCATTGGCTACTGCCAGTATGGATTTGGTTATTTTGCCGCATACCTTGGAATATACCCAAGCGCCGCACCAAACCTTACAAGAAGCCTGTCGCATCGTCCGCCCTGAGGGGCACATCGTTATTCTGGGCTTTAACCCTTATGGTATTTGGGCGTTACGTAAGCTGCAGCGCTTGAAAAAATCGCATTCGCAGCCGCCTTGGAGTCGCCCTTTCTTGGCGCGTCATCTTATTATGCGTTGGTTACGACAAGCGAATTTTTCTTTAGTGCGCCAAGATATGCTACTCTTTCGTCCACCGCTATTGCCGCGACGTTGGTTTGAGCGCTTAGGCATATTAGAGTGGATAGGTAAAAAACTCTTTCAACCATGGGGCGGCGTGTATGTGTTGATTGCTAAGACGCGCGTTGTGCCGTTGACACCCATGCGTTTGCAGTGGAAGGACACGCTACCCAATTTAACGGGTGCTGTACCCTTATCACCGCTGGCGCGTAACAAAAGTGATATAAAAATATGAAACATGTTGAAATCTATACGGACGGTGCATGTCGCGGTAATCCGGGGCCGGGAGGCTGGGGCGCGCTGTTACGTTGCAATGCGCAGGAAAAAACATTGGCGGGTTTCGAGGCGCATACCACGAATAATCGCATGGAATTATTAGCAACAATACGCGCGTTAGAACATTTACGCGAACCCTGTCGTGTCGATATCCATACTGATTCACAATATGTACAAAAAGGCATGACCTTATGGCTACAAGGTTGGAAGAAACGTAATTGGCGAACAGCATCGCGCGAGCCTGTGAAAAATGCCGATCTTTGGCAAGCATTGGAATTGGCAGCGAGTCGCCACCAAGTGCAGTGGCATTGGGTGCGCGGTCATAATGGCCATGTAGAAAATGAGCGTGCGGATAAGTTGGCGCGAGATGCAATTGATGGACGTGTATCATGAGACAAATCATTCTTGATACTGAAACAACGGGTTTAGAACCTAGCCAAGGTCATAGAATTATTGAAGTCGGTTGCGTAGAATTACTCGATCGCAAGCTGACCGGCAAACGTTTTCATCGATATATTAATCCACAGCGCGAAGTTGAGGCGGGTGCACTGGCGGTGCATGGTTTAAGCGATGCTTTTTTACGTGACAAACCGGTATTTGGCGCAATTTCCCGTGATTTATTGGCATTTATCGATGGCGCCAGTCTTATTATTCATAATGCGCCATTTGATTTGGGCTTTCTCGATCATGAATTTAAATTACTCGATAAAAAGGCAAAACCCCTCGCCAGTCGCTGCCAGATTATTGACACTTTAATACTGGCGCGTCAGCGACATCCAGGACAGCGTAATAGCTTGGATGCTTTGTGTAAGCGTTATGGTGTGGATAATAGTCAACGTGATTTGCATGGCGCGTTATTGGATGCGGATTTATTAGCGCGCGTGTATTTGGCGATGACCGGCGGTCAAGGGAGTTTATTCGATCGATTAGAAGAAAGCCCATCGACTGAAGAAAAAAACAATAGTGCGCATGTGTTGGCTGTTGCGCCAGCGCAGGTGAATACAGCGGCGTTGAAAGTCATATTCGCGAACATGGCGGAGTTGGCAGCACATGAGCAGTATATGCGTGAGTTGCAAGCGTGAATCCGAGCGGTTATACCAGGAGCGCGATGACGCGCTCCTTTTGTATTAAAACTTAAGTATCCCCTACAATGCCGGTTCTACCCTATCTTTGGTATTGGTAATAGATACAAAACTAAGTATCCCCTACATAAAATAGAGTATAAGGCTGCGATGGGGTGGGTGTCGGGAGGGGAGCAGTGCAGCGCTCCCCTCATGACGCTCGTCTCATGCAGTTTGCCGCGCACTCAGTTCCCTTACCCTATCTTTGGTAATAGATACAAAACTAGCGTCTATTGCCACTCAATGCGCCCAACAGGATCAGTAAATTTTGAAACAACATTAAAATATCAAGATATAAGCTAATCGTGGCCATGATGTAATTGGTTTCGCCATTATTGATAATTCGGCTGGTGTCATACATTAACAACGCACCCGAAATAAAAATCATGACAGAAGATATTGCGAGTTGTATGGCGGGTATTTTGAAAAAGAGGTTGGCTAGACCGGCAACAATACAGACCACCAAGCCTATTATCAGCGCTTTGCCCATATGGCTCATGTCGCGACGCGTGACGAGAATGTAGGCTGAGCTGGCGAAAAAAATTCCGCCGGTACCGGCTAATGCGGTCAGAATTAAGCTGCCGCCATTGGTGTAACCATGGATAAACATATTCAACATTGGACCCATGGTATAGCCCATGCAGCCAGTGAAGGCGAAAATACACGCCAGCCCCATGGCGCTATTGCGCAATGCGATCGTCGCAAATAATAAGCCAAAGCCCACCAGGAAGGTGACGAATAACATGCCGCCCTGTAAGGGGTGTAGCATGCCGTAATAAGCCGTGCCTGCGCTGAATAATAATGTCAGACTGAGTAAAAGGTATGTGTTGCGCAATACACTGTGTGTAGCAAGCAATGAAGCGGTGTCTTTACGGACAATAATTTGGTCAAATTGCATGGGTAGCGTGCCTCCGCAATGAAGGTTGAATGATAACATGGAAACCCTACTCAAAATACGCTAATATCGCGGTTTTGACAATCGTATCTAGCATAAAAGATCGGGCACGTAGAAAACGCCCTAACTTTCAGTAGCAGATATCGACAACTTAAATAAGTGATACTCAATGCAGCACATCCGTAACTTTTCCATTATTGCGCATATTGATCATGGCAAGTCGACCTTAGCCGATCGTTTGATCCAGTTGTGTGGCGGTCTTGAGGCGCGCGAAATGGAAGCGCAAGTATTGGATTCCATGGACTTGGAGCGTGAGCGCGGCATCACCATTAAAGCGCACAGCGTCACTTTACAATATCGCGCTAAAGACGGCCAAACTTATCAGCTCAACTTTATTGATACGCCGGGTCATGTTGACTTTGCCTATGAAGTGTCGCGCTCACTGGCGGCTTGCGAAGGCGCATTATTAGTGGTTGATGCGGCGCAAGGCGTTGAAGCGCAAACGCTTGCCGTTTGTTATACGGCGATTGAGCAAGGTCTCGAAGTATTGCCGGTACTGAATAAAATTGACTTACCGCAAGCAGACTCTGCGCGTGTGATGCGTGAAATTGAAGAAATTATTGGTATTGAAGCGCAACACGCGCTAGGTGTCAGCGCTAAGACCGGGCAGGGTGTCGACTCGTTATTGGAACATATTGTCGCTGGCATTCCGGCACCCACCGGTAGCCGTGATGCACCCTTGCAAGCCTTGATTATCGATTCTTGGTTTGATCCTTATTTAGGTGTGGTGTCATTGGTGCGCGTTAAAAATGGGATATTGCGCGTCGGTGAGAAAATGCAAGTGATGTCAATTGGGCGTAACCATGAAGTCATGGGGATTGGCATTTTTACGCCGCGCCGCACGCCGACGGGTATTTTGTCTGCGGGTGAAGTGGGCTATGTTGTTGCGGGTATCAAGGAAATTAATGGTGCGCCGGTGGGGGATACGATAACACACGCGAGCAAACCGGCGAGTGAACCTTTGCCTGGTTTTCGTAAAGTGAAACCGCAGGTCTATGCAGGTTTATTTCCAACGCGTTCTGATGATTTTCCTGCATTTCGCGATGCGTTGGCAAAATTATGCTTAAATGACGCAGCATTGTTTTATGAACCTGAATCATCCGAGGCATTAGGTTTTGGTTTTCGCTGCGGTTTTTTAGGCATGCTGCATATGGAAATCGTGCAAGAACGTCTGGAGCGTGAATATAATTTAGATTTAATTACCACTGCGCCCACTGTTATTTATGAAATCATTACCACGCAGGGTGAAACAACGTATATTGATAACCCCTCCAAGTTGCCTGCTGCCAATGTTGTGCAGGAACTACGTGAACCGATTGCCAAAGTCAATATCTTGGTGCCGCAAACGTATTTGGGTAGTGTGATTACCTTGTGCGTTGAGCGTCGTGGCATACAAAAACAATTGAGTTTTACAGCTAATCAAGCATCGCTGACCTATGAAATGCCCTTAGCAGAAATTGTGCTGGATTTTTTTGATAAATTAAAATCGGTCAGCCGCGGCTATGCATCGCTCGATTATGGTTTTGCTTATTTTCAAGCAGCAAATTTAGTACGATTAGACTTGTTGATCAATGGTGAAAAAGTCGATGCGTTGGCAATTATTGTGCATCATTCTCAGGCACAATATAAAGGTCGGCGCTTAGCTGAAAAAATGCAAGAATTGATTCCGCGTCAAATGTTTGATGTCGCGATTCAAGCGGCAATTGGCGCACACATTATTGCACGTACGACAGTCAAAGCGTTGCGTAAAAATGTCCTGGCGAAATGTTATGGTGGTGACGTATCGCGCAAACGTAAATTATTGGAGAAGCAAAAGGAAGGCAAAAAGCGTATGAAGCAAGTAGGTAATGTGGAAATTCCGCAGGCAGCGTTTTTGGCTATTTTAAAAATAGATAAGGAGTAACATTGTGAATTTTGATTTTGAATTAATTCTGTTATATAGCACGTTGGCATGCGGTGTGATTGCATTGTTCGATCTTTTATTTCTGGCGCGGCGTCGTGCGGCGGCGGGCATGACGCGTGAACAGATGCCGATCATTATTGATTATGCGCGTTCATTTTTCCCGATTTTACTGGCGGTATTTTTGCTGCGCTCATTTTTGTATGAACCTTTTCGTATTCCCTCTGGTTCGCTTAAGCCCAGCTTATTAGTGGGGGATTTTCCGCTGGTGAATAAATATATTTATGGTATACGCGTCCCGGTTACCCATAAAAAACTCATTGCAATTGATGCGGTTAAACGTGGCGATATTATGGTATTTCGTGACCCGATTCACCCACATCGTGATTTAATCAAACGTATTGTTGGCATTCCGGGTGATCATATCAATTACATTAATAAAGTTTTGTATGTTAATGGTCAAAAATCATCGCAGACTTTTGTTAAATATAGCGTGGATCATAATGAAGATAGTCCGCAGTCATGGCAGGTGGCGGAATATCAGGAAAATTTATTAGGCGTCAAGCATGATATTTATGTGATACCACAAGCCCCAGCCGTCGATGTTAAGGATATCGTCGTGCCACCGAATATGTATTTTGCGATGGGCGATAATCGCGATGATAGCGATGATAGCCGGATGTGGGGATTTGTGCCCGACAATAATATTATTGGCAAGGCAACACATGTCTTGCTCAGCTGGGATGCGGCGGCGCCGTGGGGCGTGCAGAAAATTCGCTGGTCGCGCGTTGGCATGAAGATTAACGGATGAGTCAAGACCTTTGCAAAAAAATTGCTTACACGTTTAATCAGCCGCAATGGTTGCAACTCGCCTTGACGCATCGCAGTTTTGCAGCTGAAAACAATGAGCGTTTGGAATTTTTAGGGGATGCCATTGTGGGGACAATTGTTGCAGAAAAATTGTTGCAGCAATTTCCCACCGCCACTGAAGGAGATTTAACACGTTTTCGTGCTAGCTTAGTGAATCGAGAAACCTTGGGTAAATTGGCGCAACACTTTGACTTGGGTCAGTATTTACGTTTTGGTAGTAGTGAAAAAAAAACCGGCGCAGGACGTATCTCAATTTTATCGTGTGCGCTGGAAGCATTGATCGGTGCAATTTACTTGGATAGCGATTTTTTACGAACGCGTGAAGTCGTGCTTGGCTGGTATCAACCTTTGTTTGCAGCATTGACTGACCCACGTAGTCACAAAGACCCTAAAACGCAATTGCAAGAATATTTACAGGCAAAACATGCATCGTTGCCCAGCTATACCATTACAGAGATGAGTGGTAAATCGCATCAGCAAATGTTTACGGTGACGTGTACGGTAGGGGCGCATAAAGTGACGGCAACAGGCAGTAGCCGCCGTCATGCGGAACAGGCCGCGGCAAGCAAAATGTTGGAAAAGGTGAAGATATGAGCACGGAAAAAAAATTTGGTTATGTAGCAATTGTCGGGCGCCCGAATGTGGGTAAGTCAACGTTGTTGAATGCACTGATTGGTGAAAAAGTCAGTATTACTACGGCAAAGCCGCAAACGACGCGCCATCAAATATTAGGCATCCATACCAAAGATGCGCTGCAAATTGCGTATATTGATACGCCGGGTTTGCATGCGGATCAAAACAAAAAAGCCATGAATCGCTATATGAATCGCTTGGCAACATCCGTCATGACGGATGCCAATGTGTTGGTGTTTGTGATTGAGGCGGGACGTTGGAGCAAAGAAGATGAAGCAATTCTGACGCAATTGGCGCGCGTCGATTGTCCGGTGGTTTTAGCAATTAACAAGTTGGACAAGTTGCCAGACAAAAAAATGTGCTTACCCTTGATTGCTGATATGCAGCATAAATTTGCATTTGCGCATATTATTCCGATTTCAGCAAAAAAGCAGGAAAATTTAGATGAATTGGTAGAAGTTCTGGCTGGCTATATACCCGTTGGCGCGCATTTGTTTCCAGATGATGAAATAACGGATCGTAATGAAAAGTTCCGTATTGCTGAAATCATTCGCGAAAAAGTAATTTTAGCGACCGCGCAAGAATTACCGTATGCCACGACAGTGGCAGTGGAATTAATTAAACTGGAAGGCAAACTATTACGTATTCATGCGGTGATTTGGGTGGAGCGTGACAGTCAAAAAGCGATTGTCATTGGGACAGGCGGCGAAAAATTAAAACGCGTTGGCACGTTGGCACGTAAAGATATCGAAGCGATGATGGGCGTGAAAGTTTTTTTAAAGTTGTGGGTCAAAGTCAAGAGTGATTGGACCGATGATGAGCGCGCACTCGGTAGCTTGGGGTATGAATGAAGATCGCCTTACAGCCTTGTTTTATTCTTCACCGTCGCCCTTTTCGGGAGACCAGTCTTTTGCTGGATGTGTTCAGTCGTGAGCATGGCCGTGTCAGCCTCATTGCGAAAGGTGTGCGTTCCAGTCGTT
>VFKI01000024.1 GCA_009885665.1 Gammaproteobacteria bacterium | reverse complement strand
GCTCATTGTTGTCCAAGTATTGTTTTAATTCGTTGCGTAGTGCATCCAGTTCTAGCAAGCGTGTGTCCGCCATGTTGTACGTAAGGTACTATTATGAAGGATTTATCGGGCATATAATAGCATTCTCTAATACATATAGTGTTGAGGTCAGTATGCTTGAAAATGTGACATTGCAGCATTCCCCGTTGGGCAAAGCCGTCAGCTATATTTCTACGTATTCACCCGATTTGCTGTTTGCCATTCCGCGCGTGGGTAAGCGTGCTGAAATTGGCATTGATGAAAATGCGCTGCCTTTTTTTGGCCGCGATGTTTGGAATGGCTATGAGATTTCTTGGTTGAATTCGAAAGGCAAGCCAGTCGTTGCGCTGGGTTCATTCTGTTTTCCATGCCAATCGCCGAATATCATCGAATCGAAGTCTTTTAAGCTTTATCTGAATTCATTCAATCAGTCTAAGTTTGCTTCTGTTGCAGCCGTCGAAAAAATTATTCAGCAAGATCTGAGCAGAGCGGCTGGGCAAGATGTGACGGTAAAGATAACGCCGGTAGAAATAGCCGAAAAAACAGTGAAAATGGCTAGGTTCTTAAGTGAGTGTATTGATAACTTGGATATAGTGTGTGATACGTACCAACCCCAGCCAGATTTTTTAAAAACAGATGCGCATGCCGGTGTTGTTGAAGAAGTCGTTCATACGCACTTGCTGAAATCTAATTGCTTAGTCACCGGGCAGCCTGATTGGGGTTCACTGGAAATAAGCTACACGGGAAAAAAAATCAGCCGAGAAGGTTTGTTAAAATATATTGTTTCGCTTAGAGAGCATAATGAATTTCACGAACAATGCGTGGAAAGAATATTTAAAAATGTGCTGGATCATTGCGCGCCAACGCGGTTGACGGTGGAGGCGAGGTATACGCGCCGCGGCGGGTTGGATATTAATCCGCTGAGGAGTACGGAAGATGACGTAACTAATATGTTATGTGACAATATTAGGCTTTGTCGGCAGTAGGTGAGGCAGCACGATGAGCTTACGTATCATTTTTCAGCTAAGTAATTTGGGATAAATAAAAATGAAATTTTGCTATATTATGTTACATATTAAGTAAATCTATATGGTAAGAGGTGTAAGCGATATAAGCAATATAAGCAGATCTTGCCATAACGAAGTCCCCCTCCGGCGCTGCGCGCCACCTCCCCCGCTCACGCTGCGCGTGCCGGGGGAGGAAAAAGCATTCCCTCCCCGGAGCGTAACAGATCACCCCTCCCCTGCTAATGTCTCCCTCCCCGGAGCGCGCTCTTTGCGCTAGCGGGGAGGGTGGCGCGCAGCGCCGGGAGGGGACTGCACTGACCCCGAACTACTTTTCCCGGAGCGCGCGCTTTGCGACAGCTAAACTTCCGTATTCCCTTCACTATCCGCCGCCAGCGGGGCGTGCATGGGCGCGTCTTCAGGGGCAAAGAAAGTGTGATCAGCATGATGCGCATCACTGAAGTCAGTGTGACCATTGGCGATTTCGCGCAACGCCACAACAGTAGCTTTATCATTTTCCCACGGCACAGTCGGTTCTACACTGCCACGCATCAATTGACGCGCACGTTTGGCCGCCAACATGACTAATTCAAAGCGGTTTGCAACATGTTCTAGACAATCTTCGACCGTGACGCGCGCCATAAGATAACACCTTTTAACTTTTAAGAAGTGATGAATAAGAAGACCGGCATTGTAACCCAGTTCATGGCGTGACGCCAGATGTAAAGCGTTCCAGCAATGGCGCCAAATCATACAGCTGGCGCGGTCGTGCGAGGCGCGTGGCACGAATGATCGCGCTTAAATCCGCTGCTGCCGTGCTGAAATCATCGTTCAAAACTAAATAATCATAATCATTGAGATGGCGGAAGGTGTCACGTGCATCAGCAAGGCGTTGCTGAATGATATCCGGTGCATCTTGGGCGCGCTCAGTTAAACGCTGCGCTAACACTTCCGGCGAAGGAGGGATGATGAAAATGCTAATACATTCGGGAAACAAAGCGCGAATATTGTGACATCCCTGCCAATCGATCTCGAGTATGACGTCGTCACCCGCCGCCAATGTGTCTGCCACCCACTTTTTTGAAGTGCCATACAAATGATTAAAAATTGTGGCATATTCAAGGAATTTATTGTCCGCCAGCATCTGGCGAAACGCTATTTCATCGACAAAATAATAATTGACGCCGGCAATTTCTGCTGGCCGCTTAGCGCGCGTGGTGTGGGAGACAGATACTTTGAGATTTGGCGTGGTCTGTAACAACGCTTTTACCAGCGAGGTTTTGCCACCCCCCGACGGTGCGGAAATGACAAATAAGTTGCCGATGTTCGGCATACGCTCATCCTTCTTGCGATTGTTGTTTGACGACACGGTCGATGATGGCTGAAGTGGAAAGGTCAGGAACGCACCCTAATACACGTACATCACCGCCGTAAGCATAGACGATGCCACTGCCAACAACTTGATCCACGGTGTAATCGCCACCCTTAACGAGAATATCCGGGTGCGATTTCGTTAATAAACGTTCAGGGGTATCATCCGCAAAAGACGTTACCCAATCCACTACACCCAGGCCGGCCAATACCGCCATGCGTTGTTCAACCGTATTGATGGGGCGCGCGCTGCCTTTTAAGCGCCGTACCGAATCATCATCATTGATCGCGACGACGAGACGGTCGCCGAGTTGACGCGCCTGTTGTAAATACGTGACATGCCCGGCATGTAAAATATCAAAACAGCCGTTGGTGAAAACGATGCGCTCACCAGCGATTTGCGCTTGACTGACGGCGATGAGTAATTGCTCTTCGTTCACCACGCCGCCGGTTACACTGGTTTGTTGCCTTAACGCTGCTTGCAATTCAGGTGTGCTAATGGTGGCAGCACCTAATTTAGCCACGACCAATCCTGCGGCCAGATTGGCGAGTTGCATCGCCTGCGGTAATGTGCTGCCGGCAGCAAGCGCTGCGCCCAACACCGCAATCACCGTATCGCCCGCACCTGTGACATCAAATACTTCGCGCGCATGCGCCGGGAAATGTAATTCGTCAGGGTGGTCGCGCTGAATGAGTGTCATGCCATTTTCGCCGCGCGTGATTAATAATGCGCCAATTTGATGCTGCGTCAGTAACGCGCGCGCTTTACGGATAAGCGCTTGCTCATCTTGGCAGTGCCCAACAATCGCTTCGAACTCGGCGAGATTGGGGGTGATGACATCCGCGCCACAGTAGAGGCTGTAATCTAATTTCTTGGGGTCAACCAAGACGATTTTGCCCGCAGCTTTACTCAATTGAATTAATTCGGCAATACCCGCCAGCGTGCCTTTATCATAATCGGAGAGGATAACCAGATGGGCATCGCTCAGTGCATGGCGAAAATGATTCACTAATTTCGCCGGACACGTCGCCGGAAATTTTTGTTCGAAATCCATGCGCAATAATTGTTGATGGCGACTCAATACCCGTAATTTTGTGATGGTGGGCATGTCGGGTAAAAATTGAATATCGTGACTCACGCCCGCGGTCGCTAATTGGGTGCTCAACGTGTGGCCCGCTTCATCATCGCCCGCGATGCCGATGAGGTTGACGTGCGCACCCAGGGCGGCAATATTGAGCGCCACGTTACCCGCGCCACCCGGGCGTTCCTCTGTTTGATTGACATTGACAACGGGAACCGGTGCTTCGGGTGAAATGCGGCTGGTGGAGCCAAACCAATAACGGTCGAGCATGATGTCGCCGGCAACTAATACGGAAGCTTTACTGAAATCAGGTAACGATAAGGTCATATGACTCTACAAATGCGAAAAAATTTAGCCATTCTATCAGGCAATCATATCTATTACAAAAAATGCGAAAAAATTTAGCCATTCTATCAGGCAATCCTATCTATTACAAAAGATAGGGTAGAAGGAATGAAGTACGCAGCACACTGCATTGACGAGCGTCAGAGGGGGAGAATAGCGCTCTCCCCCTCTGACAACTCCCCCATCGCTCCTCATTACCCTAATGTATGTAGGAGATACAGGCGATCAACTATGATAAAAGCGCGCTTCACCGGGTGGGCGTGTTTTGAAGCGTTTGTATTGCCACATATATTGATCGGGCTGGGCGCGAATCTGTGTTTCCAGTCGCGCATTCAAGCGCGTTGCATCAGCGATGACGTTATCAGTCGGAAAGTTTTCGAGTCGTGGCGAAAGCGTGACCTCATAATCAAAACTGCCCGGTTTACGACGATAATGAATAAAGACTATGGCTGCATCCGTCATATGCGTTAAACGCGGCAAGGCAGTGAGTGATGCTGTCTGAATGCCAAAAAAAGGCGCGAAGACACTATTGCTGTCGCGACCGGCATCTACATCATAGGTATACCAAACCGCTTCATTTTTTTTAAGGGCGCGCACAACGCGGCGCATGTCCTGGCGTGGAATGCTGTTATGGTAGTGTTGCATGCGAAATTTATGGTAGAGAAAGTTCATCACCGCTAATTTGTGTGGGCGATATATAATGGCAAAATCATGGTGTAAGGCAAACAGGCGGCCGACCATTTCAAGGCAAGTGAAATGCGCACCGACAATCAATACGCCTTTACCACGCGCATGCGCCGCGGCAATATTGTCGCTACCTTGTAAGTTAAAGTGACGGCAGAGTTTAGCTGTGGGTAACCAAAAAGCGCGCGCGGCTTCAATGATGCCGATACCGACATTATGAAAATTGGCGCGTAATAATTGAGTGCGCGCGGTAGATGTGAGCTCGGGGAAACAAAGCGTGAGATTAGTTTGCGTGATGGTGCGTAGTTTACGGCTGCAACAACGAATCAGGCAGCCAAGCCATTTACCACACATTAATTGAGCGCGATCGGGTAGGCGGGTGATCAGCCATAACAGGCCAAGGCATAACCAAATCGGCCAATAGAGTGGGTTAAGAAATAAATGTATTTTATGCATGGTAGGGTATGATAGCAGTTTTATAGGTATGAGAGGTATAAGGATGAATGACGGGCAAGCAGAGCAAATCACGCGACGTTGTTTTGTCAGCGGCAAAGTGCAAGGCGTATGGTATCGTGCTAAAACACAAGAAAAAGCCAAGGCGTTAGGTGTGACGGGCTGGGCGAAAAATTTGCCGGATGGCCGCGTTGAAGTGTTGGCGAGCGGTGAGCGCGATAAAGTGGAGGCGCTGTGTGCGTGGTTGTGGCAAGGACCTGAGTTGGCGGAGGTGACAGCGGTGGACGTACAGGAAGAAGCGTGGCTGGTGTTTGAGCGGTTTGCGGTGAAGTAGCGGTGAAGTAATAGAATATCTATATCTATGATCTATATCTATTACAAAAGATAGGGTAGAAGAACTGAAGTACAGAGCACTCGTTTATGTAGGGGATAGGTAATAAACATTATTGACTCATTGACGACTAGGGCCTTGTGAACTATCACGCGAGTGATGTAAAGCCGCATCGCGCAAGGCGTCGTGACGTAAGGCGCCTACATCTGATGTACGCGTAAAAAAACCACCTGGCGCATGAAATATAGCTGCGCGTAATGCGTCAGCGGATCTTCTTAGTTCGGAGATGCGTTGTACTTTATCTGGATTTGTAGTTGTTGTGTTAGGTGTAATGGTGGGAAATAAATGGCGTATCGATGCAGTTGAGGTGGGCGGCGTGGTATGGATGTTGTTATGCGCGAGATGGCTGGGTTGTTGTTGACTGGGTGGCGTTACTATCTTAGCTACGGCGGTTCCGACAGTTGAGCCTAGTCCGCCGCCCAAGAGCGCACCTGTCACACCGAATAAAATAGCACTGGTTGTCAGCGTGCTTAAGCCGAATAAAGCGATGCCGAGCGGAGCGAGTACGCCACTGACGATTAAGGCTACGCCAAGCCCGGCGCCGAGCACCGCAAACGCGAGCGTGCTAGCGATGCGAAGGGTCGATCGAGTGGCAGCGGGGGCTTGTGCGATTACGGGTTGCGAAGCAATGTCAGTAGGGATGGCTAACATTTGCTTGGCCGCAATAATGATAGGCTGTAAAGAGAGCATATTTTCTGCAAATAATTCGGCTGGTAATGTTTCGTCATTGTTCATAGAATTTAATGTATTTTTAGCTTGTGTTAATTTTTGCAGCATTTCATTCTCATTCGCTGATTTATTTTTGAGAAGCGTGAGTTGATCAATGAGTAACTCGATTTGTTGGATATATTCTCTAATTAAGCGATTTCCTTGCGTAAGATCCATGGCGACTATATCGTCTTTATTGGCAGGTTTAATGTCATCATCAAGGCGGCCATTGGCTGCTGAAAAAATGGTTGTTAATTTTAAGTCACCTGCTTGATTATCGAGATAGTCTAAGGGGTAAAATTGGACGGGATATAAGCTAAATGATTGGTCGCGTTGCATCGCGCTGGCCCAAGGGTCAATAATAAAATCTTCAGATTTATTTTTCTGCGGATTAAAAAGGGTTAATTTTACATAGGTGTGAGCGCCGGTTAGATTGCCTTTACGTGAAGCTGAAATAATTTCTATGCGCCAATCGGCAATATTATTTCCCCATAACCAGTGCATGGCGGAATACGCACCCAGTTGCGCAAATAGATGACAAACACCCTTTTTATTGATTACTGTTTTTTTTGCTGTTTCTTTTATCGTTTCCCAAGAAAGCTTTCCGTCAATCAAGCCTGCGCCAGCCATACCGATCTGTGGGGGTGCGTTATCAGACTGATTGGCGAGTGCTAATACGGCAGCTTTGACTTCGTCGGGAATCAGCTTCTTAAATCGACTGGCATCGTTAACAGCGTAGGTGTTTTCAATGTTCATGTCTTCAAACATTTTTCGCAAACCGCGCAGTCCATGTTCGTTAATTTTTTTGGCCATTTCTTGGAGTCGATCATTTCTATTTAACATCGAAATTTTCTCCGGTTAAGGCTGGACATTGTGTGATCAATATTGATATTGATGGCGTACTATCCGTATCCCCTACATAAAGCAGGGTAAATGTTGGCGATGGGGGAGTTGTCAGAGGGGGAGAGCGCCATTCTCCCCCTCTGACGCTCGTCAATGCAGTGTGCTGCGTACTTCAGTTCTTCTACCCTATCTTTTGTAATAGATACTGCTATCCTAACGCACAAATAGCTGCTTCCAACGACAGATAATCAGGTTCATTCAACATATCGGCGACATGTTCGGTATAGGCAATTTTTTTATGTGCATCTATCAGTAATATGGCGCGTGACAGTAGGCCGCGCAATGACCCGGTTTTAATCCCTAAGCCATAGACTTTGCCAAACGCCGGTGCGCGGAAAACGGATAATGGGGTGATGCGCTCGGTGACGCCTTCAGATTTACAAAACATTTCTTGCGCGAAGGGTAGATCGGCAGAAATGCATAAAAAATGAATCGCGGGATATTTCGAAGCGAGCTTCTCTACCTCAAGCACGCTGCATGCGCAAACTGGGGTATTCAGACTGGGAAATAGGTTCATGACAATCGGTTGGCCAGAAAAATGCGCGAGGGATACGTCGTTGAGCATGAGGGTGGTGAGCAGGAAATCTGGCGCTGACGAACCGACTTTGGGTAATTTTCCCCAAATTTCAACAGTTTGGTTGCCTGCATGGATGGCAGTCATGGCAATATTCCTCTGCTGCAATGTATCGAAGTGATGCGCCTGCGTTGTGTCGTCATAGGCGCTACAAATTAGAGTATAGTATGTAAAGCTGAAAAAAGCGGCGAGTTGGTAACTATTGAAAAAGGGTAACTATTGTCATAGCTCGGCACCCTTCGCCAGCCGGCGACGCCCGCCCCCCCTCACCCGCCAGCCGGCTACGCCGTCTGACGACCTCTCCCGCAAGCGGGAGAGGAGAAAAGCAAGGACTTGCAGCGTCAGAGAACTGCATTAATTGTAAGTATTGTAAGTTCTTTCCGGAGATATCGCTCTTCGGTTTGATATTAAATGGGATTCTTCGGCTGCGAGTTGATTTTTTTCCCGCGTCGTAGGGTTGCTGGCCGAGAAGAGTGCACCACAGCACCGAGATAATACGTTCCAGTTTTGATTCTTTGAAGGTGGGTACGCGGAATGATCAGGCCTTATTTCTAAAGAGGGATCTTGTGCTGCTTCATCGAGTGGATTATAGACAGTCCGCGCCTCTTGCTTGGTGCAGTAATAATCTTTGGCAATTGCGTAGCTTTTCATAACTAGCTGTGTTAAGCCGCCCGCTAGCCCGACGATTGGGAGTTCACGCTTGCTGGGCCATAGCAGCGAACTGACGCCGACGACTATAGCAGTACTCGGTACAATTGTTTGAATTCTTTTTGTCCAGGTCGGATTTTGCATAAAATAATTTTCGCGGAAGACATTAGCAGCGATAACGCCTATAAACGCGCTTGGGACGATAATCGATTTAATCTTTTCTCCACCCAATAGTTCCGCCGAAAGGTTGTTTACTATTACAATGCCGGTCGCGAGCGCAGCTGTTGCACCTTTATAGCCGTAGTTCCAATATGGGAAGGGGCCGGTATCGATGACACAGTTTTGCATAAAGGGTATTGTGGCGTTGACATCCATGGTGACAATGACTGCCCAAAATAATACTGGCGCCCATGTTGCGAATGTTTGGCGATCACCTGTGAATGCACCCCAGGATAATAAAGAAAATACCGTGTTAAGCGAGATTATTTCGGCTATCTCTAAGGCATCCTGTGTCGCTTTAGACCCCTTTGTTAAGGTGAACGATGGCGGGTTTTGGGCGAGGTGATTGTCATTGTCAGTGCGCTCGTTACTGAATATTGAGATATCATCATAGGTGGCTGGTGTTGATGGAACGGGACTTAATGGGTCGTATATTACTCTTGATTGCATATTGTTATCCTAATTAGCGTTAGTATTATTTGAATAATTTGTAACTATTCTGATCGTATCTCACAAAAGATAGGGTAGAAGGCGTGAAGTGCGCATCATACTGCATTGACGAGCGTCAGAGGGGGAGTGAGCGTATTGCCTCGCCTCCTTCCCTGGAGCCGACATTCCAAGGATCCGTCTTTTTTGATAACTCTTCGTTAAAAATGTGTTTTAAATGCTCATTTACTTGCGTGTAAACTGCGCTTTAAAACCCATTTTTGCCTCGAT